>JAXJYR010000027.1:0-3345 GCA_036306885.1 Longicatena sp. | reverse complement strand
TATTTATATAGTTACTTACTTTCTAAATGCCAAATTTCATTGTTATAACCCGAGTTTTGCAGTTGTTATGCTAAGAGAGCTCATCTCACTCATAAAATGAAATAGGCTCTCTTCTTTTTATTTTAGTTTTATTGTTTTTAAAAATTTATCAAATTCACTTTTATTCATCATAGATGCACAGAAACCAGCAGAGTAATATTTAAGTATTTCTTTAAAATCTTCTACAGTTTCTTTTTTCATTTTTTCTATGTCTAATGAATAATATTCTTTCCCGTCTTTAGTTTTAATCCTTGAATACTGTTCTAGAGTATCTTTTTTTATTACATGTACTATTCCTTTTGATAAGTTCGAACAACTACACATATTTAATGCTCTGATGATTCTTTCTACACTTAACGTATAATTCATCTTTTGTTGTAAAATTCTAATTATCGTTAACGCCACATAGCAAATCAGAAAATGCGAGTTTATATGTTCTTTTGTTCGCACAAATATTGGTCTAGCTGTTAATTCGCTTTTGGTTATACGGAACGATTCTTCTATTCTCCATAAACCATGATAGACTTCCCTTATTTTCTTTTCATCATAATCTAATTCAGATGTGACAATTGCGAAATACCCATCGTATTTTTCCTCTTCTTTTATTTTATCATGATTAATGTCTATAATTTTATAGTCGGCACATTCACCTGTTGTTGATACAATATTACTTTCATTTAAATATTTAGTATATCCGTGATTAATTGTATAAGCTTTATTTATCAATGATTTTTTTGCTTTATTTACTTTTTCTTCACGTTTTCTTTGTTCTCTCCGTGCTGTTTTACCATTCCAATAAATTAATACTTTTCTCTTTCTTATGACTTTATTACCGCTTATATCTTTTCCGACATATTCTTCTTCAAATATTTGATACTTATAGTCTTTATTTACAACGATATATTTAGATTCATCGAATAATCTGTCTTCATATCGTTTTCCTTTTTTGCCTTTTAATATTTGTGAAAACATGTATCCATCTTTATTATTACAAATTACATCTATATTTTCTGAACAGTTCATCCCTTTATCTGCTACCACAACTATCTTGTTTAAATTATATGCTTTTTTTACTTCGCTTAATATAGGTAACATAGTTTTAGAGTCAGATGTGTTTCCTGGAAATAACTGCATGTTGATTGGAATTCCGTTGCCATCCATAAGAAGGCCAAGCTGAACAATCGGGTCTACAACATGTTCTTTACTTACTCCTCTTTTAGATAATCCAGGGATTACTTCAAATTGATGTAATTCTCCATTCTCATCTACAATATCAATCAAATTTCTCTTTTTGATTATTTTTTTATCAGTAATACGAGGTGTTACTTCAACATAAGTATCTTCATCCTGATAGTCTTTTTGAAAGTAATAATTAGTTGAATCAAAGAATACTTCTAATGTGTTTCGACCAATAGATGATTCAACTGATTCATTGATAGCTTTTTGAATAGCATTAGAATAATACGAAAAATAGTCAAGAGAACGATAAAGTTCATGAAGACTAAAATCAAAATTTTTTGAATAAAAATTATTAATACGCTGATAAGTAGCTCTTTTCGAATCTGGATTAAGTATTCTTTCTAAAACGAGAAATTTAAACATATCTGAAAGTTTGTGTTTACCTTTATACTCGATCGAATTTAAAACATTATCAATACCAAGCGAATCGTAAATAACCTCTAAAAAACGATAACCAAAGTTAAAAACATCTGATGTATTATCTTCATAAAAAGGTTTTGTAGGAGTTTCGTTAAGAACGATTTTCTTGTTTTTTTGAATTGAATGTCAAAATCTTTAACCATTTGCATAAAAGCTTCTTGATTTTCATTGTCTTCAAGATACCCAAAGCTTTTTATAGTTTTTTGTTTCGGTTTTCCAGTAACAGGATCTCTATAACCTTCTGTAACTCTTATTTGAGTTTTATAAGAACCATTAGCAAATTTATGTTTATCTTTCCTAATCACGAGAATCACCCCTATAACCGTTATGGCATAACACAGGTAGAAATACAAGAAAATAATGATATGATTAAGAATATAGAAAAAAAGGTACAAAATTATACGAAATTGCACCTTTAATAGCTGTATATTATATTTTCTTTTTGTCATCTAAGCATAACAACTGCAAAACACGGGTTTTCATTATTATAACGCAAAACATTTATACTTTACAAGATGATAGTACTTTGTTCACACAATTTCATATTTTCTCGATACTTACATTTGATTCTGTTGGAAGTGTTTAATGAAAGCCACAAAACTCTCATGGTTTGAAATAATTTCATGCGCTGCAGCTAAACTATTTTTACGTAGCATTAATAATAGTTGTGTTTTTAAATCTTCATTTTGGATGAAAAATAAATCACTAAGAATTTCGGCTTCTGAAAACACATAACATTTATTTAATGCTTTTGAAGTGGTAATCACTTTTTTTAAATAATCGTTTTCTTCCATTAATCTCATCAAGGTTTCTTCATCGATGATAATCGGACTTGTGTTTAACGCAAGAATTCCACGAATGGTATCAGATATCTCTTGGTTTTGATGAATATCTTGTTTGACTCTAAACACAGCCATTTTTTGAAATAACGGAAGATGAATTTGATTCGCCGAAAACGTCATCATTGCCATCTCGATATAATAACGAACATCAGCACTAACATTAATGAAGGTAAACATCAATGCCATCACACGACGTCCACTTGGATCACTCAGAAAGCTATAAGCTACATTAGGATTTTCCAAATGATATAGCTTACCTGTTAACGTAAATGAAGGTACGATGTTATCACCATAAAAGGTTTTCGTCATGCGATTCTCTTTCAATGTGACAATTGTTTCACCAGTTTTAATACTAATATCCATCATCGCTTCTTCAATATCACTCTCTTCTACTGGCTTTAATTTATCTAAATAATGCTTCGTATTAAAATAATAACAATAATAACGACCTTCATAAAATACATTATCCAACTGTTTAATACTATCATTCTTACTATTTTTACGACTCGTTAATCTTGTTCGATCTAAATCAGAAGTCACAACATTCGGATATGCACAAATATCTTGCATGGGAATATTAAAGATTTGACACAATGCCGCTAGTTCGGGAAGCTTTACTTCACGTTTAGAAATAGGATCAAACATTGCGCTAATCTTTTGTGGCGATGTCCTGATATGAAAATCCTCTTCCATCTTCTGGGCAATCGCTGCATAATTTAGTTTTGCATCACAATTTTCTTTTTCGTATTCTTTTCGCCATGCAATTAACCTTTTTTTGATTGTGGTGTTATAGTTCCACTCTTAT
>JAXJYR010000026.1:0-2060 GCA_036306885.1 Longicatena sp. | reverse complement strand
CCTGTGGAGATAGTAGGTTACGAGGTCTGCGAAGCAGGAAGCCCATTGGCTTTAGACAATGGGTAGTTCACCGAGAATGTGATCCATTATTAAAGATTAGAGATGCATATCCCAAAGTAATTATCGCACGGACAAAACATCCAAAATACAGTTATGAAGGGATAGAAATTTATGACATCGCAGATTGGCTTTTAAAAGATGAATGAAATATGTGAACCGCATCGCAAGATGCGGTATTTTTATATACACTACCACTTTCGAAAATAAAAAAAATTTAAACTTTTGAAAGTGGTGTTTAAAAATACACAAAACGATATGATACAAATCGTATTATTTTTGGGTTTTATTGAATCGTGAAAGTGTTTACAGTATAATATAAATGACTTTTTATGCCCTTTCCAAAACGGGGGGGGGTACAAGATTTAAATTTGTTTATCGCTACTTCAATTTAAATCGTTGTGTATCAATTAAAAAGACGGATTGATCGACCGAAACGATCGGAAAGGAGTTAACCATTAAGGTTAAGAAGAATGATGAAAACTAAACTATTAAAAACATTTTTAGCATTTATGATGGCATTTAGTTTGTTTCTTCCAAATCTTAGTGCAGTGGTAAAAGCGGAAGATTTAATCGCTACAACCATTCCACATACAAAAACAGATGGAAGTACAAACAAATTTACCTTCTCAGAAACGGGATGGGCTGCGATGGGAAGCAGTGATGAACACGTATGGTCAGATGATCCTACTGCAAACCCAAGTAGTATTTGGTATCAAGTAGATTTTGTAGGTAGCAAAATTGAAATTTACTCAGGGAAAAACCACCCAATGGGAATGGTAGAATATTTTATTGATGGGGAATCAATTGGGAAATTTTCTTTATACAATGGTTCAAACATCAATTCTACATTAATTCATACCGTAGATGCATTGACTGAAGGACCTCACGTATTTAAAGCGGTTGCGACTGGGGAAAAAGCAGCGAACTCTACAAATGATTTAATTGACTGTGCAAAAGTGGTTGTATACCATGCACCATATCAAGTAACTGATTTTACAATTGATGAACCAACAGTATCAATTGTAGAAGGTGCAACACACAAAATCGCCTTAACAGCAACTCCAGATTATGCTGAAATTACTGATGTAACATATGCATCAAACAATGAAGCAGTTGCAACTGTATCAGAAGCAGGAGTGATTACAGGAACAGGTGAAGGAACTGCCGAAATTAGTGTAACTGTAAATGGAGTTACGAAAAAAGTAAGCGTGAATGTAGCTGCATCTAATGCACAAATTGGAGGAAGTATTGTTGATACTGACTTACACTTTATCCAAAGTAAATATGATGAAGTGAAAAACTTAGGTACATTAAATGAAACACTACAAGCATGGAAAAATGACATGGCTGAAAGTGAATTATTAATCGTATCAAAAGATGGAGCTTTATCAAATGTAACTGTAAGTGCAACTGATTTTGTAAGTGGAGAAAACACAATTGCAGCTTCTAATGTCGATTTATTCTTCATTGAATCAACAAAAGCATACAACGGAAGCTTCTTAGGATATGCTTCAAGTAATGGTCCATTAGGAACAAACCCAGGAGGTTCTAAACGTCCTGTTCCTGCAGACAATGGAAGTAACCGTACCGAATCAAACGATATCTTAGTACCAATCAGTGAATATGCTGATGGAAAAGACATCGCCTTCAATGCCTTTGCACCAGTTTGGGTACGTATTAATGTACCAAAAGATGCAGTGGCAGGTACTTATACAGGTAGCATTCAAGTAGCAGCTGATGAAAGTGAAAAACCATTAACATTCAACTATACATTAGAAGTAATTAACGAAGAATTACCTGATGCAACAGAATTCAAAAACACATTCGATATTGATTTATGGCAATATCCATACAGTGTAGCAGAATACTATGGAGTAGAACCATTCTCACAAGAACACTTCGATATTCTAAAACCACACATGGAAATTTATAAATCTTTAGGTGCTACAAGTATTACAACAACAATTTACGAAGATGCTTGGCAAGGACAAACATATTCT
>JAXJYR010000025.1:0-1984 GCA_036306885.1 Longicatena sp. | reverse complement strand
GTCCAGAAGGAAGCACTGAATTCGGAACAAAAACCGAAGTAAAAAACATCAACTCTATTTCTAACGTTCAAAAAGCAATTGACTGTGAAGTAGAACGTCAAATTGCGATTGTCGAAGCTGGTGGAGTCATCGAACAAGCAACTCGTCGTTACGATGAAACTACAAAATCAACAATCCTAATGCGTAAAAAAGAAGGAAGTGTAGACTACAAATACTTCCCAGAACCAAACATCTTCCCAATTCGCTTAAGCGATGAATGGTTACAATCAGTCGTAGCTAGCATGGGAGAACTTCCAGATGCACGTAAAGCCCGTTACCAAGCAGATTATGCATTAAATGATTACGACGCAAGTGTTTTAGTTGCGAACCGTTTATTATCAGACTTCTATGATGAAGTATGTAAATATACGAAAGCATATAAAAAAGCTGCGAACTGGGTAATTGTTGAATTAGTTGCATACTTAAACAAAGAAAACATCAAACTAAAAGACAACCCATGTAAAGCTGAATACCTAGCAGAAATGATTAACATGGTAGAAGCTGGAGAAATCAGTGGTAAACAAGCAAAAACAGTATTCGAAGAAATTATGAAGGGAAAAGACCCTAAAAAAGTAGTCGAAGAAAAAGGTATGAAACAAGTAAGTGATGAAGGTGCATTACTTGCGATTGTAAATAGTGTTCTAGATGCAAACCCACAATCAATCGTAGACTTTAAAAACGGTAAAAACCGTGCAGTAGGATTCTTAGTGGGACAAGTTATGAAAGCAAGTAAAGGACAAGCAAACCCTCAACTTACTAACAAACTTATTGCACAAGAATTAAATAAAAGATAGCCAAATAACATAATATTTAGTACAATAAAGAAGATCAGGAGTGATATTTATGAGTAAAAAGAAAAAATTAACAAAATCTACATTTAGTAGTCAATCTATTATTTATATCATCGCTATAGTGGTCATTATTGTACCATTGTTATTACTAGGTGTTGTTTATTTCAGTACCAAAGAAAATGCAGGTTCACCAACTTTTGGTGATCGTTTTGAAACTTCTTTAGATCCTGCAATTGAAAGAACACAATTAAAAGAAATCGAAAAGGCGCTTGTTTATAATGATGTAGAAAATGTCGAAGTTAACTTAAAAAGCGCTACATTACGTATTACATTAGATACAAAAGACAATGTTGGTTCCGATCGTATTACAGCAATTTTAAAAGATGCATATAAAAAAGTAGATGCGATTTTACCAGTAAAAACATACTTTATGAACCAAGAAAATAAAAAAATGTATGATTTAGATATTCATGCATATAACTTCCTTGCTGAAGAAGACAATACCAAAGGATGGGTTTATAAAGAATTGATTAAAAACGCAGCTGCGAAAAGCTCTAAAATTGATACTTTAAGCGCACCAAGAGATAAAGAAACAAGCGATACATTGCTTCAACAACAAGAAGCTTTAAAACAACAAGAAGGGCAATAAAAGCCCTTTTTTCACAGGAGGACCTAATTATGAAAAAAAATGATCATATTATCGCAACCTGTCAAGGATATACAAACGAAGGACATGGAGTTGTGAAAATCGATGGATATCCTTTATTTGTCAAAGGGATGATGAAGGATGAAGAAGGTGAACTGATTGTCACTTTAATGAAAAAAACATATGGATATGCAAAATTGCATAAATTACATAAAGCCAATCCAATGCGTATTCAACCCCAATGTGCACTTGCCAAACAATGTGGTGGATGTCAGCTTCAACACATGGATTATACCGAACAAAAAGCATTTAAAACGCAAAAAGTAAAAGATATTATCCAACGTATTGGGAAATGTAATGCCCCTGTTTATGATGTATTAGGAATGGATGATCCTTGGTATTATCGTAATAAAGGACAAGTACCAGTAGGTATCGATAAAAATCGTGTCAAAATGGGATTTTATCGTTTGAATTCAAATCAAATTATTGATTGCGAACATTGTATGAT
>JAXJYR010000024.1:0-15297 GCA_036306885.1 Longicatena sp. | reverse complement strand
CATTCTATCTTGTCTTAAAATTCCATTTTCTATAATTAAGACATCCTTACCATCAATTAAATCACGAACCTTCTTACTTTTTAAAATGATATAAGAAATAATAATTTGTAGAAATGATAACACAATAATTGGCACTAAGGAATGAAGGACACTTTCCTTTGGATTAGAAATCGAAATCGCAAGTAATTCAGACATTACCAAATAGATGACAATATCAAAAATTGATAATTCTCCAATTTCTCTTTTTCCCATCATACGCAATGCCAAAATTAAAATAAAATATACTACAACACACTTTACAATAACATTCACATAAAAATTCATCATAGTTCTTCCTTTCTGGTGCATACATTAAAATGGTGAGATTATGAAATATGATATTAAAATCATTCCTTTTATATTTTTTATTGGTAGCTTATGTTTGAATGCATTCTTTTTTAGTATTCTTCATTATTATGGTTTATGTAGTGCTTCTTTATCCCAATTATTCATACAGTTTGTGGCGATGGTCATTTATTTTGTGCATGGTGTTCACCTAAAAACAAAAGCGACTTACGTCGCCTTTGATGTCATATGTATTATCACATTATCATTATTTCATTGTTCCTTACGAACGCTTTTGAAGCTTTTATTATTCGCTTTTGGATTCTGGCTTCAAGGCAAATATACCTTCATCTAAGCTATATCCTAAATGGGCATAGGCTTTATCAGTAACCATTCTTCCTCTTGCAGTACGATTGATAAATCCAATTTGTAATAAATAGGGTTCATATACATCTTCTAGTGTAAGTGCTTCTTCACCAATAGAACTAGCTAATGCTTCTAGACCAACTGGACCCCCTTTAAAACGTTCAATAATCCCTTTTAAGTATTTATGGTCAACATGATCTAAACCGAGTGCATCGACCTTTAAACGTTCTAAGGCAAGGCGAGCAATTTCTTTTGATACAATTCCATCATTTAAAACTTGCGCAAAGTCACGTACACGTCGAAATAGACGATTCGCAATACGTGGTGTCCCTCGACTTCTTCTTGCAATTTCAACAATTGCAGCTTCATCGGCTTTGGTATTCATCACTCTTGCAGTACGAGCCACAATTTGACTTAATTCTTCTAATGTATAAAACTCTAATTGAGACACAATCCCAAAACGATCACGTAATGGGGCACTTAAATCACCTGCGCGAGTAGTAGCTCCTACTAATGTAAATGGTGGTAAATCAACACGAATTGAACGTGCCGCATTATTTTCTTTCCCCACCATAATATCGATACAATAATCCTCCATCGCAGGATATAAAATTTCTTCCACAATTCGTGGTAAACGATGAATTTCATCAATAAATAATACATCCCCAGGCTGAAGTGTTGATAAAATTGCTGCTAAATCACCTGGCTTTTCAATGGCTGGACCACTTGCGGTTTTTAAATTCCCATCCATTTCATTCGCTAAAATATAAGATAGTGTGGTTTTTCCTAACCCTGGAGGACCATACAATAATACATGGTCTAATGCTTCATTACGACTACGAGCCGCTTGAATAAAAACTTCTAAATTCTGTTTTAAGGTACTTTGTCCAATATATTCACGTAATGAGGACGGACGAAGTGAATCCTCTTCCTCTAAATAATGTGTCTGACTTGATACAAGACGTTCCACTTACTACACCCCTTTTCTTTGTGCTAACATCATTAATCCCTTACGAATATAAGCTTCAGTGGAAAGCTCTGCCTCTTTCGCCAATGCTTTTTCAATAGATGTCAGTTCACTTGCTTTATATCCTAATGCTTTTAAAGCTTCCATAGCATCACTTAATGCTTCATTCAGCTGAACATTCACGCTACTAGCTTGTTGCGGTGTATGTACTAATTTACCTTTTAAATCTAACACAATTTGCGATGCTGTTTTGGCCCCAATTCCTGGTAATTTTTTTAAAAAGGCAACATCACCACTTTCAATCGCTCCAACAATGGCATTAGCACTACTTCCTTTTAACATGTTCATAACACTTTTAGCCCCAATCCCTTTCACGTTAATCAATTGTAAAAACAAATCGTGTTCTTCCTTATGAAGAAAACCAAATAAAGTAATGGCATCTTCACGAACCTGTTGGTAAATATGTAAAAACACCTCATCTTGTATTTTTAGGGCAAATGGATTCGCTAAATAAATGCGATATCCCATCCCATTATGATCTAAAATAATACTATCATTTTCTAAACTATATACGATACCTTTTATAAATGCTATCATCTTAAATTTCCTCACTTGTCATTTTATCATATTTTTTAGTATATGTTCTTTTTAAAGGAATATAAACACTATAAATCATTGCGACGAAACAACATCCTCCCCCAATAAAGTTCGAAATTGGTTCCGCAATATAAACTCCATTCACTCCTAAATTCATTACATATGGTAATATCAAGGTTAATGGTACCACAATAAAGGCTTTTCTAAACAATGAAAAGAATACTGCCTTTTTACTTTCACCTAATCCAACAAAGGTACTTTGTCCAATAAATTGAAAACTCATCATAAAGTATCCAAAGTAGTATAGGTGTAATGCTTCTTTGGCACTTTCAATTAATAAAGCATCATCGCTAAATAAAAGAATAAACCATTCTGGCTTCCATGTGACAACTAACCATAATAAGAAGGTATAGCTGATACAGGCCACACTCATAATAAGAATACATTTACATACACGCTCATAGCATTTGGCACCATAGTTATATCCCATGATGGGTTGCGATGCTCTCGTAACACCCATTACAGGCATTGAAATCAATTCCCGAATGGATTGAATAATGGTCATAATCGAAATATAAATATCACTTCCATGTTGTGATAAAGAAAAGTTACATACTAGTTGTACTAAGCTATTAGTAAAGGCCATGACAAAGCCACTTAAACCTAAACTCATAATTTTTAAAGTACGTTTGCTTTCTAGCTTTAAATATTGTTTCGCTAAATAGATTTCATGATGCCTACGTTGTAAATACCATAAGATATAAGTAGCACTACAGGCTTGGGCAATGACCGACGCAATCGCCGCCCCTTTTACTCCTAAATCAAATTGAAATATCAATATTGGATCTAACACAATATTAATGATGGCCCCGATTAAAACAGAAACCATCGCCACAGTACCATTTCCTAATGCATTGATAAAACCATTCATACCAGTTGAAACCATTACAAATAAGGTTCCTAGCAAATAGATACTTAAATAATCATCCCCAATTTGTAACACATCATTACCAGCACCAAATAATGCCATAAATTGTGTTCGAAATAAATAACAAACCGTTGCGATGAGCATTCCAAATACCATAAGCATACTAAAGGCATTTCCTAATAACGCAAAAGCTTCTTTTTCGTTTTTTTCACCACGGGCAATCGAAAACAATGGTACAGCACCTGATGAACTAAAATTGGCAAATGCGGAAATAATCATAATAATAGGAAAACAAATTCCTACCCCTGCTAATACATCACTACCGTTCTCTAAGCGTCCAAGATACATACGATCAACCATATTGTATAACACATTTACCAGCTGCGCTAAGGTCATTGGTAATGCTAAATTGATAATATGTTTGAAAATACTACCTTGGGAAAAATCATTTATCTTCATCTTAAACACCTTCAATTAAGTTTATCATAGACACCCTAAAAGAAAAAGACCTTATTAAAATAAGATCTCTAATTCTACAGGGCAATGATCACTTCCCATTACTTGATGATGAATTTTAGCTGATTGTAGTTTTGTTTGTAAATCAGCACTTGTTAGGAAGTAGTCAATTCTCCATCCCGCATTTTTCTCACGGGCTTTAAAACGATAGCTCCACCACGAATAAGCACCAGTTAGCTCGGGATAAAAGTAACGGAAACTATCAATAAAACCACTTTCTAATAGCGTTGTCATTTTATTACGTTCTTCATCCGTAAATCCCGCATTACGACGATTTGTTTTCGGATTTTTTAAGTCAATTTCTTGATGAGCTACGTTTAAGTCTCCACAAATAATCACTGATTTATGTTCTTTTAAGCGATTTACATAAGCACGAAAGGCGTCTTCCCATTCCATTCGATAATCTAAACGTAATAATTGGTCTTTTGAATTGGGGGTATAAACCGCCACAAAATAAAATTGTTCATATTCACAAGTAATCACACGACCTTCTTGATCGTGTTCTTCAATTCCTAATCCATAAGTGACATTTAACGGTTCTGCCTTTGACCATACCATCACTCCACTATATCCTTTACGCTTGGCAGCATTGTGATAACAATGATACCCTGCAAAAGAGGCGTCTAATTGTCCATCCTGCATTTTTGTTTCTTGTACCGCAAAAATATCGGCATCGATTGTTTGAAAAAAGTCCGCAAAACCTTTTTGCATACAAGCTCTTAATCCATTGACATTCCATGATATTAATTTCATAAACATTACCACCTATTCTATATAAGAATTATATATGATATTGAAGGATTTGCAAATCATATGCTTAACAAAAAAAGATGCTGACGCATCTTTTTGATTATTCCATAAATTCAAATTCAGCTTTACAGATGATAACGATATCTCCATCTTGACATCCTGCATCACGTAATGCTTGATCAATTCCCATTTTACGCATTTTACGTGCAAAACGCATAAAGTCTTCTTCATTGTCAAGTTTACTTGTTTTAAAGCTTTCTTCAATTCTTGGTCCAACAACTTCCCATTCACCATTTCCAAGGTTTTTAACTTCATAACCGATTTCTTCTTCTTCGAATTTATATAATACCCCTTCACTTTCGTGGTTATCTTCTTCACCAAATAATGGGAAGACTGGAGTTGTTTCTAATAAATCGGCAGCTTTATATAAAACTGGTTCTAATCCTTCGGCAATAATAGTAGTTGTTTCAAATACTTGAACATCGGGATATGCTTCTTTGAAACGTTTTAAATTTTCTTCCGCAGCATCTAAGTCCATTTTGTTAGCTAATACAATTTGTGGACGTTCCATTAAACGATATTCATAGTTTGCTAGTTCTTCATTGATAATACGGTAATCTTCCACTGGATCACGTCCATCGTTACTTCCCATATCTACCACATGAATAATAACACGACAACGTTCAATGTGTCGTAAGAACTGGTGTCCTAATCCTTTTCCTTCACTAGCACCTTGAATTAACCCTGGTAAGTCAGCCATTACAAAGCTTCTTCCATCTGGTACTTGAACCATTCCTAGGTTTGGCGCAATCGTTGTAAAGTGATATTCCGCAATTTCAGGACGAGCTTTAGATACAACTGATAACAATGTTGATTTACCAACTGATGGGAATCCTACTAATCCAACATCAGCTAATACTTTTAATTCCACAATAACATCAAATTCTTCACCTAAGCTTCCTTTTTCAGCATATTGTGGTGCAGTATTACGTGAAGATTTAAAGTGGAAGTTTCCTTTCCCTTTTTTACCACCACGGGCAATAATTTCACGTTGGTTTTTATGTGTTAAGTCTGCAATCATACGTCCTGTTTTAGCATCACGTACTAAAGTTCCTAATGGAACCTTTACAACGGCATCTTCACCTCTAGCACCATGCATTTTTTTAGGTTTTCCTTTACCTCCAGTTTCAGCGATGACTTTTTGTTGGTAACGAAGATCTAATAATGTTGTTTTTCCTTCATCAACTGCAAAGACAACATTTCCTCCATCTCCTCCATCTCCACCACTTGGACCACCGAAGGCAACATATTTTTCACGACGGAATGCGACAACACCGTCACCTCCGTTACCGGCTTTTACATGTATTTTTACGCGATCGACAAACATGTTACTACCTCCTTATATATAACAAAATCCCCGAATGTGTCGGGGATTAAAGATTACGCTTGTGGGTAAACAGATACTTGTTTTTTGTTTTTACCTAAACGTTCAAATTTTACAACACCGTTTACTAATGCAAATAATGTGTCATCTCCACCACGTCCTACGTTTGTACCTGGGTGAATTTTAGTTCCACGTTGACGGTAAATGATGCTTCCTGCGTGACAAGTTTGTCCATCAGCAAGTTTAGCACCTAGACGTTTTGAATGAGAGTCACGACCGTTTTTAGTTGACCCTACTCCCTTTTTTGACGCAAAGCATTGGATATTAAGAATAAACTTCATACTTACACCTCCTGTTTAGTGATTTTAATAAATTGTTTGTGTACAAATTCAACTGTTTGTAGTTGAATCAGTAAAGTTTTCAGAAGTAATTGAATATCATGTGTTTGACTAGATGTTTCAACCTGAATATATCCGTCAGAATATTTACAATCAAATTGATCATGGCATAATTCATCTAATGCATTTAACATCCCAACACAAATACTACTTACTCCTGCACAGACAAGATCTTTACCGTGTTCATTACTTTTCGCATGACCTTTTATTGTCATTTTGGTAATGAATCCTTGATCCATCTGCACCTTGACTTTAATCATATTAAGCCTCGATTGATTTGATAGTTAATTTAGTGTAAGGTTGACGGTGTCCTTGTTTACGGTGAGAAGAACCTTTTTTAGCTTTGTATTTGTAAACAATGATTTTTTTAGCTTTACCTTGTTTTTCAACTACAGCGTTTACTTTAGCTCCTTCAACGTATGGAGTACCGATTTTCATTGAATCTCCACCGCAAGCTACTACTTTGTCAAATACAACTGTTTCACCTTCTGCTGCTTCGATTTTTTCTACGAAAATTACTGCTCCTTCTTCAACACGGATTTGTTTTCCACCTGTTTCAATAATTGCGTACATAGCGCACCTCCTTCTTTTTAAGACTCGCCAATTAAGGTGATGTTTCCATACTTTAAACCTTATTTGAGCGGTTGTAAATCCAAAGGACATACAACAAAGTTATTATACGTTATTATTGTTTTACATGCAAGTATTTTTTTATCTTTTTTTACATTTTTTACATTTCTTTATGAATGTTAAAAATCCTTATTCTTGACTAAGA
Source organism: Longicatena sp. (assembly GCA_036306885.1). GTDB lineage: Bacteria > Bacillota_I > Bacilli_A > Erysipelotrichales > Erysipelotrichaceae > JAXJYR01. The sequence continues at coordinate 8,292 of JAXJYR010000024.1, read as the reverse complement.
ATATCCTTATTCTATTTACAGTAAAATATACATGATTTTATGCTTCCGATGGAGTTTCAAAATAACGAATCTTTTTCACTAGCATACTTGTTTCTTTATCAATAAATCCTTCAAAGCAGAGGATTTCATCTTTCACTAATTTACTTTGATACATCTGATAGATATTTGGCATTATCACAAAATCAAAGCTTGCAGTTTCATCTTCCGCAATCACAAACATCATCTGATCGCCTTTTTTGGTTTTATGAAGCTTTGTTTTGGTAATCATTGCCATACATTTCACATAGTTCCCTTTTGCTTGTGGAAGCGTGATTAATGGATAAAGCTGTTCATTTAGTTTAGTACGATATGTCGCTACAGGATGAGCACTTAAATAAAATCCCAACGCTTCTTTTTCACGTGTAGCATTTTGTCCTGGAAAATCCTTAAGTGCCATCATAATTGGTTTTGATAAAAGGTTATAATTAAATTCAATTGGATCTTTCGTAACACATACTAATCCACCATAACGAATGGCTTCATCTAAAGTTGCAAGTAAAGAGCTACGATTTGCCCTAAAGCCTTCCATCGCCCCTACCGCAATTAAGGACTCCATTTGTTTACGTGATATTTTACGACTACCAATACGGGCAATACATTCAAAGAAATCATTGAATTCACCACGTTCTTGACGTTCATTTAATAATTCTTCGACAGCCGCATGACCAAAGCCTTTAATGATTGATAATGGTAAACGAATGGCATTGTTTTCAATTTGATAGCGATGTCCACTTCGTTGTACACAAGGAGGTAAAATATTGATTCCTTGTTTACGTGCTTCAAATAAATAAGCACTTGTTTTAACTTCAGAACCAATCACTCCATTTAGTAATGAGACAAAGAAATATAAAGGTTCGTTAGCTTTTAAGAAAGCTAATTGATAAGCGATATATCCATATGCCACAGAGTGTGAACGGTTAAATCCATAATTGGCAAATTTCATAATTAAATCATAAACATGAATCGCTAATTCTTGCTGATAACCATTCGCAAGTGAACCATTGATAAAGTCTTGGCGAAGCTTTTCAAGTTCTTCCCCTTTCTTTTTACTAATGGCTTTACGTAAAATATCGGCCTTCGATAAACTAAAGCCTGCCATTTTTTGGACCACCTGCATAATTTGTTCCTGATAGATCATAATTCCATAGGTGCTGGCAAGAATAGGCTCTAAATCAGGATGTGGATAGGTAATCAATTGAGGGTTTTCACGACGTTTTAAGTATTCAGGGATATTTTCCATTGGACCTGGTCGAAATAAGGCAATGGCAGCTACAATATCCTCAAAACAATGAGGTTTTAGCTTACGTAATAAATTTTTCATTCCTTCACTTTCTAATTGGAAAATCCCCATCGTGTCAACTCGTTTTAATAAATCAAAGGTTTTTTCATCTTGAAGTGGTAAGCGCATAATATCAATAAAACGATGATTTTTCTTCATTTCTTGTAAAATTTCATCAATAATAGATAAGTTTCTTAAGCCTAAGAAATCCATTTTAATTAATCCTAAAGGCTCCAAATATTCCATTGTATATTGCGTTGCTAAAACATGATCATCCATTTCCATCAATGGACAAATACGAGAAATACTATCATTACTTAACACCATTCCCGCAGCATGTAATGAAGTATGGCGTGGTAAACCTTCTAATTGTAAGGCAATTTTAAACACTTGAGTTAATTGACGATTCGACGCAATCATTTGTGCAAAACGCGGATTTTGTGATGCTTCCTGCAATGTTATTTTTAATTTATTTCCCACAAAGCGACATAATAAATCAATTTGTGAGGATGGAACCCCATAAGCTTTTCCTACATCACGTAGCACTTGTTTTGCCCCTAACGTATTAAAGGTCACAATATGGGCAACACTTTCCTTACCATAACGTTGGATGACATATTCAATTACTTCATCACGGCGATGATCAGGAAAATATAGTGATAGGTAAGACTTTGATGTTATCTCCATCTTTTCCCCCACTCCACACCGTGCGTGCAACTTTCACCGCACACGGCGTTCCATCGTATATTTTATTAACTGTCTTTTATTGATTATTTCCTAAAAGTCATATTTTCTCTAATCCAACTTTTTCTCTGTACATATTGATTTTTTCAATTTGTTTTCTGTTTAGCTTGTATAAATTGACAAGGCTTGTTACGGTTTCGTTTTTGCTACTGTGTATAAGTTTGTGTATGTCCTTATGGATTATAACAAGGTTGTTATAATCGTCTTCTCCGCCCTGGCTAATTGGTTTGATGTGGTGACAATGGATGTCATCTATGTGAAGAGTTTGTTTTAGGATTATACATTTACCCTTTTGTGCACTATACTTGCTTATTCTGTTCATGTTGTACTCCGCACTTCTATACGGAATATAATTTCTTATCAGTTTTGGCAGGTTGTGTTTGTAGCTGTTTGGGATTATACTTCTACCCTCTTTGGTATATTTGCATGCTTCTTGCTTGTGTAGCATCGGGGGACTGTTCCTGATGTATGAAATTGGTAAGATGTATTTATCTCCCCAAAATCTCATTTGTTTAGAGTCTCTGTATTTTTCTGGTACTGTGGATAGGTCCCCTTCACTTTTTATTTGTATGTTATATGGGTTCCTGTGTTTTAGTACCGTTTTGATGCTTCTACCTATTATTGCAAAGTCGTTCGCAACGTCTGTAGCTATTCTATAGTAATTATGAATTCCCATAATCATAGAATTATATTGTCCAATCATTGCTTTTCTTTGATTACCAGAGGATTTTGCCATAATAATAAGGTGGTTTTTGAGTTTATCTCTTATACTTTTTACGGCTTTTCTTCTTATTCTAGATTTGACTACATGAGTTTCACCTTTTCGTTTAACTTTTATTTCGAAGCCTAAGAAGTCTGTGTATTTCTTTCTTAGGTTAGTTATTCCGGATTTATCTGGTGCTATCTGTAGTTTTAGTCTGGTTTCAATCCAATCTTTGGTAGCAATTAGCATTTTCTTTGCTGTGTTATAGTCTTTGCAGAAGATTTTAAAATCGTCTGCGTATCTTACGATGTATACCTCTTTTAGGTTAGAATTAAGTCTTAATGCATTATATTTAGGATTTTTACTGCGTATGCCGTTGTGGTGCAGGTATCCTTGGTACTGATGTTTCGTAGGAATTTCTTCCCACTGACTGGCTACCCACCAATCTAGTTCGTTAAGGACTATATTTGCTAAGAGCGGTGAAAGTATTCCGCCTTGCGGGGTGCCTTTCATCGGTTTAATAATAGTTCCGTCTGGTTCCTTTATGTCACCTCTTAGCATTTCTTTAATAATGCAGATAAGTTGTTTATCCCTGAAACCAATGTTCCAAAGTTGTTTAATTAGTTTGTTATGGTTGACATTGTCAAAGAATGATTTTATATCACAGTCAACTACAAAATGCAGTTTTTGTAAATTAATTTTCTTATAACAATCTGCTATTGCGTTCTCAGCTGACCGTAGAGGTCTGAATCCATAATTGGATTTGTAAAATCTTGCTTCTGCAATTGGTTCCATAACTTGCAATATACACTGTTGTATTAATCTATCAATAATATTAGGGATTCCTAATGGTCTCATTTTACCATTTGCTTTAGGAATATATACTCTTTTTACGGGTGATGATTTGTAGTGATTTAATTTCTTGTGCACTAACGCAATAAGTTCATTGTTTGAGAGTTTGCTCAAATTTCTTATTGTCTTGCCATCCACCCCTGGAGTATATGACCCGTTATTCTTACTGAGATTCCTGTATGCAAGTAGAATATTCTCATCGCTTTTGATTATGTTCATAAGTTTGGTGAAGTTACTACCTTGCTTACTCTGCCTATACAGATTGTCAAAGGTATCTTGCATATCATAGTGTATATTATTTTTAATGCTTTTGTTATCTTTCAGTTATATCCCCTCCTTAAATGGATTGAGACATAGCTTTTATTTGTCATACTCGAATTCGATATTATAATCAATTCAAAGTTAATAAGTATACGACTAGAGGCTGTTCCTCCATTCTCATTACAAGAACTTCATAGGTCGTGCCTCCGCTCTCATGGTCAATTAAAACAACTTATTGTTCTTCGTTTGTTAACTTATTCGTTTGACCACTTTCAGCGTTCCGTTTATTTTATCCTTACATAAGAGTTTAGGTTTCTACTATGGTCCTATGGGTCTGGAATGTTGCCTGTAACAACATTAGGTCTTTCATAACGTCGAATTTTACTCAACCATAACCCATCACACTAGTGTGTGTCTTCTACCTTTCGGTAGCGCCATCGTCTAGGACCGTACATTCGCAGATTCGTCAGTTATTTGTCAGGATAACATTCTAACCATGCTCTTTTTATGGACCCCCGGCATATCTTTAACCATGCGTTCTTTCAATAATCTTCACACAGGCGGACTCTAGTCACTTTTGTACCAATGTTACTAGTTATTTACTTAACCGTTTAGGTTAAATTCTGCCGACTTTAACGAGCTTCATACAACAGAGTCGCCTCTCGTTGCATGTCGTAGTTTAGGGAAATAATTTCAGGGCGTTACTCCTTCATTCTTATTTTCAAATAAACAGTTCATCAATTATCAATTCATAGTTTATCTATTTCTTAGTATAATTGATGGATTATCTTTTCAATAATCAACACTTCGCACCGACATCGATATCAGGCATCGAAATACGTTCTGGATTTAAAAAACGTTCAAATAGTAAGTTATATTTTAACGGGTCGATATGCGTAATACCTAAACAATAAGCCACCAAAGAACCAGCCGCACTTCCACGTCCTGCCCCAACTAAAATATCTTTGGTACGGGCATAACGAATAAAATCATACACAATTAAGAAATAATCGGCAAATCCCATTGAGGTAATGACATCTAATTCATAACGTAAGCGTTGTTCATAAATATAAGGAACATTTTGATTATTTAAGCGTTTGATTAAACCTTGGCGACACAAACGACGTAAAAAGTCTTCACTACTTAATTGGTAACGATTTTCAAAATGTGGTAAAGAAGCTTTTTTAAAATCTAAGTTTACATGACAAGAAAAGGCAATCTTTTCACTATTGATTAAATCTTCTTCATCATATAAACGCATCATTTCATCTTGCGAACGAAAGTGACGTTTGTGTTCACATTTTAAAGTTTTATCAAATACCTGTACTCCTTGATCAATCGCACATAAACAACGATATGCTTCTTCATCTGCTTCATTTCCATAATAAATACGTGATACTGCAGTCGTTGGGATAGCTAATGATTTCGCTATTTGTTTTAAAAGAACATTCTTTTCTTTAATTAAGTAGGAATCATTGCGTTCGATTCCAATATAAAATTCTCTAAAGCATTGTTTGGCATAGGCAAAAAAGCTCGTTAATTGTTCACTTTTTTCTTGTAAAAGATATTGTTCTAGCGTATTGTCATCACAGCTACTAATCACAATTAAATGCGGACTATAAATCATCAATTCTTCCATTGATAAGGTTGGTGCATCAATTTTATTTAATACACTTGATAGCACACATAAATCTTGATATCCTTGATTATCCTTGGCTAATAAATAAAACCCATATGTATTTTGGTCTTCATTTACTTTAACCTCCATCCCAATCACAGGATGAATGTTTTCTTTCTGACAACGTTCGATAAACTTCATTGTCCCATGTAATACTTGAAAATCGCAAAGAGTCGCAGCACGATATCCATGTAAGCGACATAAAGATACAATTCGTTCAATACTTAAGGTACTTTTTAATAATGTATAGGCACTTCTAATATGTAAATGAACCATAGCCACTTCTCCTTTCTTTTTCAAAAAAGCGATATCAAACGATATCGCTAGTATTTGATGATAGAATACGTTCTTCTAATTCGTTTAAAAGTTTTTGTATATCATCTTTGGTTAAATCTTTGACTCCACATGCATAGCGATGTCCACCACCACGATAGTTACTTGCGATATCATTAATTAAAATTTGATTTGCTCGTAAGCTTCCGTTATATAAGGTTCCATCTGCTTTTTGTGTAAATAAAGCCCAAACTTTAAATTCATTTACGCCACCCATCACAAATACTTTTTCTTTCGCTTCTTGAAATGTCATTCCATATGCTTCGTAATCAGCTTTTGATACCACAACATAAGCTAAATGATCATTTACAATTTGAATGTTAGAGCGTAAGAAGTTTTCAAAGCGATAGCTTTTTAATGAAGTTGAAAATTGTGCTTCGCAGGCTGCGTGTGGATTTGCGCCACAATCAACTAAATATGCGGCAAAATGTAATGCTTGTGAAGTCATGGTAGGAATCGTAAAACGTAACGTATCCGCAATAAATCCCATATATAAGTATTGCGCAACTTGCTTTGATACCTGAATATTATTTTGGACAAAAATACCTGTTAACACTTCACAAGTAGCACCACATAAATCATAGATAATTTCAACATCGGCAAAATGGTCACAAATAATATGATGATCGATACTCACAACCTTTTGAGCTGTTTGATAACGTTGGTCATCAATTCGTGGTGCATTGGCACAATCTAAAACAATCGCTAAGCTTTGTTTTACCACTTCATCCTCACATTGGTCACTTTGTGGATAAACATGAGCTTTACTTCCAGCCCCATCATACCCTAAAGCATATACTTGTTTATGCGGATAAGTATCTAAAAGATATTGTTTTAACCCAAATTGTGAACCTAGGGCATCACCATCTGGTGCAATATGACGATAAATCGTAATCACATCATATTGTTCTACAAGTTGGAAAAACGTTTGGATTGCAGTTGTATTAAATAAGTGCATAAGTATCGCGTGCAATCATTAATTCTTCATCAGTTGGAATTAACCATACTTGTACTTTACTTGCATCTGTACTTAATAATAGTTCTTTTCCTCTTGATTTTGCGTTTAATTCAGCATCGTATTCAATACCGAATGCTTCTTTGATTCCATCTAAGATTAATCCACGCATTCTTGTATCATTTTCACCAATACCACCTGTAAAGACGATAGCATCAGCTCCACCTAATTGAGCGTAGTATCCACCTACAACATTTACAATACGGTTTACATATACATCTGTTGTAAGGATAGCATTTTCATTTCCTGCTTTACAAGCATCTTCAATGTCACGAGCATCTGAACTAATTCCAGAAACACCTAACATACCAGATTTTTTGTTCATTAAGTCTTCAACTTCTTGGACACCCATTCCTAAGTTTTTCATTAAGAATGTTACGATTGCAGGGTCGATGTCTCCACAACGAGTTCCCATCATAACCCCAGCAAGTGGTGTGAATCCCATTGATGTATTAATTGATTTTCCACCTTTTACTGCTGTAATACTAGCACCATTTCCTAAGTGACATGTAATGATTTTAACATCTTCAGGTTTTTTGTTCATTAATTCTGCACAACGTAATGATACATATTTGTGAGAAGTACCGTGGAATCCATAACGACGGATTTTGTGTTCTTTATATAATTCCATTGGTAATGGGTAAATGTAGCTTTCTTTAGGCATTGTAGAGTGGAAAGCAGTATCAAATACGAAAACGTGTTTTGCATTTGGTAAATTTTCTTTAAATGCATTGTAACCAATTAAACCAGCTGGGTTGTGTAAAGGTGCTAAATCATTTAATGATGAGAATTTTTCAATAACTTCGTCTGTTACACGAACACTTTCGGTAAAGATTTCACCACCGTGAACGGCACGATGTCCTGCTGCAGTAATTTCGTCTAAGTTTTCAACAATTTTGTATTCCACTAAAGCTTCTAATAATAAACTAACCGCTTTTGTGTGGTCTTTAATTGGCATTGTTTTTTTCACTTTTTCTCCGTTTACTTTAATTGTAAACATCGCATCTTCAAAACCAATTTTTTCAACAATCCCACTTGTTAAAACCGTTTCTTCCGGCATTTCAAATAATTGGAATTTTAAAGATGAACTCCCTGCATTAACAGAAATAATTTTAGACATAACGTTCTTCCTCCTATTCATTTTCTAAACGTTCTAACTCTAAAACGAGTTGATTCGTCTGTTTCTGACTTACTGCCTTTATTTTATCATAAATTTGCATTCTTTTATCATATTTTTGTACAAGTTGTAATTTTTTTTCGTAATCTTGCATAATTTTGATTGTTCTTTTTAAATGATCGTTCACCGCAGCTCTAGAAATCCCTAAATTTTCGGCAATTTCAGCCAAAGATAGATCCTCTTGATAGTACAAAGTTACGATATCTTGTTG
>JAXJYR010000023.1:0-11443 GCA_036306885.1 Longicatena sp. | reverse complement strand
CAATTAAGTAGTCTTTTTTACCTTTAATGGCTGCATCTGTTAATACTTTAGTTGTTTCTTGGAATGAAGCTGCAGATAAGAATGAATCTGTTTCTACTGAAGCTTTAGAAATACCTAATAATACTGGTTTAAACAATGCTGGTGTTTTTCCAGAAATTAAGGCTTTACGGTTAATTTTTGTAATTTCTGTTAATGAAATTTGGATACCAGCATTTAATTCTGTATCTCCACTATCAATAACAACTACTTTACGCATCATTTGACGAATCATTACCTCGATGTGTTTGTCACTGATCTCGATACCTTGACTCGCATATACTTTTTTAACTTCTTTAAGAATGTAATCTTGTACTTGACGTACACCTGCTACCGCAAGTAAATCTTTAGGGTCTACTTGACCTTCAGTTAATTTTTCACCTGCTTGTACTTCAGTGTTGATTTTCATCCAGTCACGAAGTGTTTGTGAGTGTGTAATTTTGTGTACTAAGCTTTCGTTTTCGTTTGATACAGTTACTTCTTTTCCTGTTTCTACGTTTTCGATTGCTGTAATACGTCCAGAAATACGTGCAAGAACTGCAACCCCTTTTGGACAACGTGCTTCGAATAGTTCTTCTACACGAGGAAGACCTTGTGTGATGTCTCCTCCATCCGCACTCGCTACCCCACCGGTGTGGAATGTACGCATTGTAAGCTGAGTACCTGGTTCCCCAATTGATTGAGCAGCCATTGTTCCTACTGCTTCTCCAACTTCAACTACTTTACCTGTAGCCATGTTACGTCCATAACATTTTTTACATACCCCATAAATAGATTTACATGTAAATGCTGAACGAATGTGCATTCCTTTAATACCTGTATCAACAATACGTTGTGCAGTAACTTCATCGATGAATTCATCACTTTCAACAATCATTTCTCCAGTTTTTGGATCAACGATGTCTTCTTTTGCGAAACGACCTACTAAACGATCGTATAAAGATTCGATTGTTTTGTTATCTTTACGATCGATAATAGCTTCTACCCAGTATCCTTTATCGTTTCCACAGTCTTCTTGTTTAACGATAACATCTTGAGCTACGTCAACTAAACGACGTGTTAAGTAACCAGATTCAGCGGTTTTTAAGGCTGTATCTGTAAGACCTTTACGTACCCCGTGTGTAGAGATAAAGAACTCAGATACGTTTAATCCTTCACGGAAACATGAATAGATAGGAACCTCGATAATACTTGGACTATATTCACCTTTTGCAGATTTTGATTGTGATGGCTTAGCCATTAATCCACGCATCCCTGCAAGCTGAGTAAAGTTTGATGTATTACCACGTGCTCCAGACACGGCCATCATGTTGATTGGGTTTTTACGTGGTAAGTTATCTAAAAGTTCTTTTACGATGTCATCTTTTACATCAGCCCATAATTTGTTAAGGTGACGTTCCCATTCTTGCATTGTAACTTTACCTTTTTGACGTAAACGTTTTAATTGTTCGGCTTTTTCTTTACCGTATTCAACGTGTTCATCTTTGTGTGGTGCTACTTCAATGTCACTTAAAGATACTGTAATACCCGCAACTGTTGAGTAACGGAATCCGTTATCTTTAATAACGTCAAGAATTTCAGCTGTTTTTTCAGTAGAGTAGCGTTTGAATACTTCTCCAATTACTTTTCCTAAATCTTTTTTCTTAAAGGCGTTTTCATCACGACCATTTTTCACTTTTTTGTATACTTCATTGTGAATAGCTTCTTTAATGTCAGTTCCCATTGGTACAAAGTAACGATCAGGAGTAGCATTAAAGTTTTCTTCACTTACCTCATTTAAATAAGGGAAGTCAGCTGGGAACATGTTATTGAAAATCACTTTCCCAACAGTTGTAATTAAGTACATTTTATTTTGTTCTTCAGTAAAACAAGTTTTATTTAATACACGTGCAGGTACCGCAATACGAGAGTGTAAGTGAATTTGTTGTTGTTGGTATGCAAGTAAAATTTCATTTACGCTTCCATATACGTGTCCTTCGTTATCTCCATAACGACGCCAAATTTCTGCTTGTTTTGGACAGTCTACATCTTCATAACGTTGTGCTTCTTCAGAGAATTCTTCTGCAGTTTCTTCCATTGTTAAATAGAAGTTACCCATAACCATGTCTTGCCCTGGTGTAACGATTGGTTTTCCATCTTTTGGACCAAGGATGTTGTTAGAACCTAACATCATGATTAATGCTTCGGCACGAGCTTCTTCACTTAATGGTACGTGGACCGCCATTTGGTCACCGTCGAAGTCCGCGTTAAACGCAGTACATACAAGTGGGTGAAGACGAAGTGCACGACCTTCTACTAATTTTGGTTTAAATGCTTGGATACCTAAACGGTGAAGCGTAGGTGCACGGTTCATTAATACTGGGTATCCATCAATTACGCTTTCTACAATATCCCATACACGTGGGTCTTGTTGTGCGATTAATTTTTCAGCTGCACGAGGGTTTCCAGCAACATCACGGTTTACAATTTCGTTAATTACGAAAGGTTTAAACAGTTGAATTGCCATTTCACGTGGAATACCACATTGGTGCATTTTTAAATCTGGTCCTACCGCGATTACAGAACGACCTGAGAAGTCAACACGTTTTCCTAATAGGTTTTGACGGAAACGTCCTTGTTTACCTTTTAATGAGTGAGATAGTGATTTTAATGCACGACCTCCAACTCCAGTAATTGGTTTTGAACGACGACCATTGTCAATTAAAGCATCGACAGACTCTTGTAACATACGTTTTTCGTTTTGTACGATAATCGCAGGTGTACCAAGTTCTAATAATTTTTTCAAACGGTTGTTACGAGTGATTACACGACGGTATAAGTCATTGATGTCACTTGTAGCGAAACGTCCTCCATCAAGTTGTAACATTGGACGTAAATCTGGAGGTGTAACAGGTACATTTGTTAATACCATCCATTCTGGTTTGTTGTTTGAGTTACGGAACGCTTGTACTGTATCTAAGCGTTTGATTAATTTTTTACGTTTTTCACCTTGTTGTACTTTTTCTAAGTCAACTTGGATTTTTTTGTATTCAGCTTCTAAATCTAAATCTTTTAACAGTGTAAGAACAGCTTCCGCTCCAGTTTGAGCTACGAATCCACCACTGTTTTTGTATGTGTTCATGTAGTTACGGTAATCTCTTTCAGATAATACTTGTTTGTATGCAAGACCACTGTTTTTTGGATCCGTTACAATCCATGAAACGAAGTATACTACTTCTTCTAAGTTTTTAGGTGTTACGTCTAATAACAATGCCATACGGCTTGGAATTCCACGTAAATACCAAATGTGAGCGACAGGAGCAGCTAATTCAATGTGCCCCATGCGTTCACGACGTACACTTGATTTTGTAATTTCAACCCCACAACGGTCACAAACTACACCTTTATAGCGTACTTTTTTATATTTACCACAGAAACATTCCCAATCCTTACTTGGCCCGAAAATTCTTTCACAGAATAATCCATCACGTTCTGGTTTTTGAGAACGATAGTTTACTGTTTCTGGCTTTTTTACTTCACCACGACTCCATGCACGAATGCGCTCTGGAGAAGCTAAGCTAACCTGAATGGACGCAAAATCATTAATACTCATGGACTACGCCTCCTCTCCTGTTAAGTCATCTAAAATATCATCATCAGATTCATCAAATCCATAACTACTATCTTCATCATCATAACTATCATCAGCGTTATCATCTTCAACCGCTACGAAAGTTTCTGTTTTCGCATAAGCATCGTCATTTCTTGCAGAATCATCGTTGTTGATATCTACTTCTTCATCATTTTCATTTAACATTTTTACATCAATCGCAAGACCTTGTAATTCGTGTTTTAATACACGGAATGATTCAGGAATTCCTGGTTCAGGAATATCTTTTCCTTTTAGAATCGCTTCATATGCTCTTGTACGACCAACAATGTCATCTGATTTTACAGTTAAGATTTCTTGTAATGTGTGTGCAGCACCATATGCTTCAAGTGCCCATACCTCCATCTCTCCAAAACGTTGACCACCATTTTGAGCTTTACCTCCTAATGGTTGTTGTGTTACAAGTGAGTATGGTCCTGTTGCACGTGCATGTAGCTTGTCATCAACCATGTGGGCAAGTTTAATCATGTACATTACTCCGACTGAAATACGTTCATCAAACGCTTCCCCAGTACGTCCATCATATAATACTTGTTTTCCATCTACAGTCATGTTTGCTTCACGCATGATATCATTTAATTCTTGGTTGTTGATACCGTCGAATACTGGAGTAGAGAATTTTACTCCTAATTTTTTCGCAGCATATCCAAGGTGAATTTCTAATACTTGCCCGATGTTCATACGAGAAGGTACCCCGAATGGGTTTAACATGATATCAATTGGTGTTCCATCTTCCATATATGGCATGTCTTCCACTGGTAAAATTTTAGAGATAACCCCTTTGTTACCGTGGCGTCCGGCCATTTTATCCCCTTCAGAAATTTTACGTTTCTGAACGATGTATACTTTTACAGTTTCATTTACTCCTGGTGGCAAGTCATATCCTTCACTACGTTTAAATGTACGAATTGAGTGAACAATACCAGCTCCACCATGAGGTACTTTTAATGAGTTATCACGTACTTCACGTGATTTTTCTCCAAAGATTGCCAACAATAATTTTTCTTCTGGTGAAATTTCACTTTGTCCTTTAGGTGTTACTTTACCTACAAGGATATCTCCTTCATGAACTTCAGCTCCTACCATAATAATACCGCGAGAATCAAGGTTACGAGTAGCTTGTTCAGAAACGTTTGGAATATCACGTGTAATTTCTTCAGGTCCTAATTTTGTTTCACGGCAGTCAATATCATATTCTTCGATATGAATTGATGTATAAACGTCATCGCGCACTAAACGTTCACTCATGATGATGGCATCCTCATAGTTATAACCATACCATGTCATGTAGGCGATTGTAACGTTTTGTCCTAGCGCAAGTTCTCCTTTTTCCATAGAAGGACCATCAGCTAAGATATCTCCTTTTTCAACACGTTCTCCTTTAGATACAATTGGACTTTGGTTAATACTTGTACCAGCATTTGAACGTTGGAATTTACGTAAACGGTATTCGTGGTTTGCACCATCGTCACCAGCAATAATAATGCTTTGAGCATCTACATATTGTACATATCCGTCTTCTTTTGCAACAACTCCAACTCCACTATCTTTGGCAACTTTGTATTCAATACCAGTTCCAACAAATGGAGAGTGAGGTTTTAATAGAGGTACGGCTTGACGTTGCATGTTCGCTCCCATTAGGGCACGAGAAGCATCGTCGTTTTCTAGGAAAGGTACACAAGCAGTCGCAACAGATACGATTTGTTTTGGACTAACGTCGGCCAATTCTACTTCTTCACGTTTAGCGATGATTGTTTCTCCACCTTTACGTGCAACGACATTATCGTTAATTAAGTAGTTTCCTACAACCTCGTTGGCTTGGGCAATTACGTAATCTGCTTCTTCATCTGCTGATAAGTAAATTGCTTCATCACGTACTGTTCCATCTGGGTTTACAATACGATATGGAGTTTGGATAAATCCATATTCATTAATTTTTCCATAAGATGTTAAGTTTGAAATCAACCCGATGTTTGGTCCCTCAGGTGTTTCAATTGGACAAATACGACCGTAGTGAGAGTTGTGAACGTCACGCACTTCAAATCCTGCACGTTCACGAGAAAGACCTCCTGGCCCTAATGCAGAAATACGACGTTTGTTTGTTAATTCAGCTAATGGGTTTTGTTGGTCCATGAATTGAGATAACTGTGAACTAGAGAAGAATTCTTTAATTGCAGCAGTTAAAGGACGAATGTTTGTCAATTTTTTAGGTGATAATGTAGCCACTTCTTGAATTGACATACGTTCTTTTACAACACGTTCCATACGGCTTAATCCAATACGGAATTGGTTTTGAATTAATTCACCTACAGAACGAATACGACGGTTTCCTAACATATCGATGTCATCAGTTTCTCCAACACCATCAATAACATTTAAGTTGTATGAATAGAATGCATACATATCAGCAATTGTAATAGTGTGTTTGTTTGCATATGGGTCATTTCCAATTACTTTAACAACATCATTACCATCACGTACATATACTTCTTGTACTGCTGCCCCAACTAACCATACAGTGATTTCTTCACCGTTGTAAACACGACGTTTAAGGTCTTCTGTATCAGCAGCTGAGAAGGCACGAGGTTTTACACGTGATTCATATCCTTCTACGTATAATTCACCATCAGCATCATATAAATCATTGTCAGTATTATCGCTCATACGTCCGATTACGTACATACTTTGACCATATTTTAATACAGCTGCAACATTTTCAGTTGTTAATTGAACTGGTTTTGCGATAATACCACCTTGCACGCTAATTTCTTCTACTTGTCCTTTTAACATTTCGATATCAGCTGCAGTTAATACTGTTCCTTCACTTACTAACAATTCATCTTCTGAATCTAAAATATCTTCAGCTACAATACGTCCAATAAGTGCCAGATTGTTTGAAAGTGGAACTTTTACTGCATCTGGATGTTGAAATTGAGGGTTAAATGGGAATGGTACAACATGCATCCCTTTTTCAAGTTCAGCACGTAATTGATCACGTTCATCACGTAAAATCAATTTTCCACTTTCCATATATACATTACCATCAGTATCAAGAATATCCATAGCTAAGTGGTTTGTATAAATACGGTTAATAGCGTTTAATTTTCGACGTAATTTGTAACGTCCAGCACGAGTTAAATCGTAACGACGTGGGTCAAAGAATTTAGCGTTAACTAAGCTAATTGAACCATCTAATGTTGCAATTTCATCTGAACGTTGGTTTTCATAAACGTTTAATAATGCACTTTGTACACTTAATACGTTATCTGCCGCAACTGTGTTCTCTAATTCTTCGTATTTTCCAAAGAAGCTTGAGAATAAGCGTTGGTATAGGCTTACATAGTTACGACCTTTTTCATCCTGTGGTAAGTCATCGATGATTTCACGATTCATTGCCTTAAGGAATGTTTCTACTGTTTTGATATCTTCATTGATATCTTCGCTATCTTTTCCAGTACCTAAATCACGTTTTACTTGGTTAAGATCAAATCCCATCCCAATTGCTTTAAATAGTACTGTTGATAACATTTTACGTTTACGGTCAACGCTAACGTTTAAAACGCGACCGATGCTTGCTTTTTTACTTTCACTCATGTATTCCAACCATGTTCCACGGCTTGGAATTAATTCACAATAGTAAGATTCTTTTCCTGTTTTTTCGTCGTATCCAGTTGCAAAATAAGCTCCTGGTGAACGAACAATTTGCGATACAATAACACGTTCAGCTCCATTGATGATAAACGTTCCTGTTTCTGTCATCATTGGGAAATCCCCTAAGTATACTTCTTCAGTTTTACTTGTGATTTCACCTGTAGCGTTATCTGTAATTTCTAACTCCATGTTTACTTTTAAAGGAGCAGCATAATTACATTCGCGATACATTGACTCTTCTGCACTAAATTTTGGGTTATCGAATTTATACCCTAAAAATTTCAACTTAATGTCTCCATTGAAGTTAGAGATTGGGTAAATTTCGTTAAATACTTCATTGATACCTTGTTTAGTAAACCATTCAAAAGAATCAGTTTGAATTTCTACTAGATTAGGTAATTCTAGATTTCCACTTACTTTTGAATAGTCACGACGCTCTGCTTTTTTACCAGAAGCGACAATACGGTAAGGTTGTTTATTGTCCATGTTCGCCATCCTTTCTACAAGTTAAAAAAATACTAAATGGGGCTATCAACCCATTTTATCATTTAGTATTCTGCAATTTATTATAATAGCAATACATTGTCAAATTGTCAACTTTTTTTGCTCCTTAAAATAAAATATCCTTTTTCTTTAGCTACAATGTCACAATTACCAAAAATTTCTTTAATTTTCTTCACTGCACTCATAGCACCTTGTTGTTTACGAATTACCACCCATAATGATCCATTCACTTCTAAATGATCATAAGCTTTTTCAAAAATTTCGTAGATAACAGCTTTTCCTGCACGAATAGGTGGATTGGTTACAACATCACTAAATGTACCTTCTACATTTTCATATATATTAGAAAGATGAGCATTTACTTCTACTTCGTTTTGTTTCGCATTATGGATAGCAAGTTCGAGTGCTCTAGGATTTACATCAACCATTTCAACATAGCTATCAGGGTAATGTTTTTTCAAGATAATTCCTAATGTTCCATAACCGCATCCAACATCAAGAATACGATGTCCCATCTCATTAATTTTCAACATTGTGTCGAGGAAGACACGGCTTCCAAAGTCAATTGCGTCTTTGGAGAATACCCCGTTGTCTGTTGTGAAACAATAATTAAAACACCAAAACCGGAAAGATAAATCCTTCCGGTTTTCTGTTAAATGACGATTGTCTGTAAAATAATGATTCATTATTCATCCCGCCTTTATGGTGTCAGGCAAATGCCTGAGTTATTCATTTTTAAAAAGTTAATTATTTAACTTCTACAGCAGCTCCAGCTTCCATTAATTTAGCTTTGATTTCTTCAGCTTCTTCTGGAGAGATGTTTTCTTTAATTACACTTGGAGTTTTGTCAACTAAACCTTTAGCTTCAACAAGTCCCATACCTGTAATTTCACGTACTGCTTTAATTACTTTAACTTTTGTAGCACCAACGTCAACTAATGTTACAGTTACTTCAGTTGGTCCTGTGTCTTCTACAGCAGCAACAGCAGCTACAGCAACTGGAGCAGCAGCAGTTACACCAAATTTTTCTTCGATTGCTTTTACTAAGTCGTTTAGTTCAAGGATTGTAGCTTCTTCTAAGTAAGCTAGGATTTCTTCATGAGTTAATTTAGCCATTTTCTTTTCCTCCTAAAATATTCAATTAAGCTGCAGCTTCTTCAGCTGGAGCTTCACCTTCTGACTGTTTGTCAGCAACTGCTTTAACAACACATGCAAAACTTCTGATTGGTGATTGTAAGCAGCTTAACAGCATAGAAAGCATTCCTTCGCGGTTTGGTAATCCAGCAAGTTCTTTAATAGTTTCAACACCAACAACTTTACCTTCTACAATTCCGCTTTTTAATACAAGTTTTTCGTGTTTCTTCGCAAATTCTGCAAGGATACGAGCAGGTGCTACTGCATCTGGTCCGAATACTAATGCGTTAGGACCAGCTAAATCGTTAGTTAATTCTTCTGCACCAACTTCACTTGCTGCACGTTGAGCTAAAGAGTTTTTGTAAACTTTCATTTCAACGTTTTCTTTACGAAGTTCGCGACGTAGTTCAGTTACTTCTGCAACGCTAAGTCCACGGTATTCTACAACTACTGTAGAGTCGTTTTCTTTCATTTTAGAAGCAATTTCACTTACGACCAATTTTTTGCTATCAATAATAGCTTGGTTCATGAACTTCACACCTCCTGTTTATATGTAACAATATACCGCAAGGTGATAATATATAAAACACCTGCATCCATAAGACATGCAGGTGAAAGTGTATTACTCATCTTTCTACCTCGGTAACATGATTAAGCACATACGCCGTTACTGTCTATGGTATATTGATAACATCAATTTAATTTTTTAGTTCTTATTTTACGATTTCAACGTGGATTCCAGGACCCATTGTAGTAGCCATTACAAGGTTTTTAATGTAAGTACCTTTAACAGCAGCTGGACGAGCTTTTACAACTGTGTTGTAGATAGCTTTGAAGTTTTCTACAAGTTGTTCGTCAGAGAAGCTTACTTTACCAATCATAAGGTTGATGTTTCCAGCTTTGTCTGTACGGTATTCAACTTTACCTTTTTTGATTTCTTCAACAGCTTTTGCAACATCCATAGTTACAGTTCCTGTTTTAGGGTTTGGCATTAATCCTTTTGGTCCTAAAAGACGTCCAAGTTTACCTAATTCACCCATCATGTTTGGAGTCGCAACGATTACGTCAAATCCAAACCATCCTTTTTTGATTTCTTCAAGTAGTTCTTTACCACCTACGAAATCTGCACCAGCATCTTTAGCTTCTTGTTCTTTTGGCCCTTGTGTAATTACACACACTTTAGCTGATTTTCCAGTTCCGTGAGGTAATACCATTGCTCCACGGATTTGTTGGTCAGCGTGACGAGGGTCAACGTTTAATTTGAAGCAAACTTCTACAGATGCATCGAATTTAGCAACGTTAGTTTCTTTTGCTAATTTTACTGCTTCTTCAATTGAATAAGCTTTTGAGCGGTCAATTAATTTAGCAGCTTCAGTATATTTTTTTCCAAATTTTGCCATTTTACTTACCTCTCCTAATCTTATTCAAATCCTTCAACTTTAACACCCATGTTACGAGCTGTTCCTGCAACAATGCGCATAGCAGCTTCAACATCGTTAGCGTTTAAGTCAGGCATTTTGTACTCAGCAATTTCACGTAGTTGGTCTACAGTGATTGTACCAGCAACAGTTTTTTGGTTGCTTCCTGCTTTTTTGATTCCTGCAGCTTTTTTAATCATAATTGCTGCTGGAGTTGTTTTTAATACGAAGTCAAAGCTTTTGTCTTCGTATGCAGTAATGATAACTGGAACTAAATCTCCTTGACGGTCTCTTGTAGCATCGTTAAATGCTGTACAGAATTGTGGCATGTTGATACCAGCAGACGCCAAAGCAGGTCCCGGTCTTGCTCCCCCTGCAGGGAACTGTAGTTTACAAATTTTTGTAATCTTTTTTACTTTTTTACTCACAAGACAGTCCTCCTATATTTGTTGTCTTATGCAGTGGTTGATGAAGGTGAGTTCCTTCTCCCACGCATTCTTAAAACACATGCTAAACGCATGCTCTGATATTTTAATATATATTAAAGCGAAATGCAAGTGTTTTTTAAACATTTTTTTAATTTCAAAACATCTTTATTTCATTCTTTTTGCGATGTTCTTTTACCAACAATATACTAAACTATTAAATCTGTTACTTATATCTTTCTTATTATATTTGATGCATTTATATTTGCATTTTCACCTAATATTCCACCTTAAATATTAATAAGTTAATATCCTGGTGTATTATATCCATACTTTTTCAATATATTTCTTACTTCCTCATTTGCAGTACCTGCTAAATAAATAAAACCTTTTCTATTGCTGTCATAATACCAACCATCACCATATATAAGCTCATAATGAAACTTTCTCTCGCGTCCATCAGCTTTTACAAATGATATATAAGAATCATCGCTCCATATAACATCTTCAAAAATAAAACTTGGAAAACAATAATGAAAGTTAAATAATTGATTTAACCGATGTATATCGTCTTCTTTTATATTTACTTTACAAATCTCTTCTGTATCATTTGTTTCATCATAAAT
>JAXJYR010000022.1:0-2380 GCA_036306885.1 Longicatena sp. | reverse complement strand
TACATCGCAAAGCAGATAATTTATCAGGTGGTTGGAAGCGTCGTGTTAGTATTGCGATGGCACTCATTAGTGAGCCGCAAATCTTATTTTTAGATGAACCCACTTTAGGTTTAGATGTAATCGCAAGACATGAGCTGTGGCAACTTATTACATCATTAAAAGGTAAAATCACCATCATTTTGACAACCCATTATATGGAAGAAGCGCAAAACTTATCGGATCGTATCGGCTTAATGAAAAATGGTCAACTACTACACGTAGGTACGATTCCTGAATTAAATCAATTAGCAAACTGTTCTAACTTTGAACAAAGCTTTATTCACTTAATGCAGGAGGATATACTATGAGATGTTTCAAATTTAGCCAAAGATGTTTAAAAGAAATCCTTAGAGATCCACTAAATTTAGCATTTGGATTTGGCTTTCCGATCGTATTATTATTACTATTAAACACTCTTCAAAAAAACATTCCTACACCATTATTTACATTAGAAAAATTAACTCCTGGTATATGTGTATTTGGATTATCTTTTATGACACTCTTTAGTGCTACTTTAATTGCGAAAGATCGTGAAACAGCTTTTCTTCAAAGATTATATACAACTCCACTTACTAGCTTTGACTTTATTTTTGGTTACATGATAGCATTCTTACCGATTGCCTTTATCCAAACATTATTTTGTTTTATATTTGCGATGATTCTAGGTTTAAAATTTCATCTTTCGATGCTCTATGCCATCATTGGAATTTTACCAATGGCATTCTTTAATATTGCCTTAGGTCTTTTATGTGGTAGTATTTTTAATGTGAAACAAGTTGGTGGTATTTGTGGTGCATTATTAACCAATTTATCAGCCTGGCTTTCTGGTGTTTGGTTTGATTTATCATTAGTAGGTGGAATCTTTGAAAAGATTGCCCATAGCTTACCTTTTTATCATGCAGTAGCACTAGAACAAGCATTATTGAATGGTTCTTATGAAAACATTTTGATCCATTTACTATATATTTGTTGCTTTTGCATCATAACTGTTGTTTTTGCGGTTATCATATTTTTACACCAATCTAGAAAACATTAAGGATGAACGACAATGAAATTTAAATTAATTATTGACCAAAATGCGGAAGAAGAAATGATTCTAAAAGTCAAACAACCATCTTCCTTTACTAAACAAATCGAATCTTTTATTCAAACTTATAAATCTCAATATGTTATTGGTACTTATGAGGATGAAATATGTAAGCTTTTATTCACAGAAATAGAATGTATTACGATCATTGATCGTAAAGTGATTGTAGTCCATCAAAACAGGAAGCACTATCGTATCCAAGAACGACTCCGTGATTTAGAGTTGATTTTACCAGATTATTTCTTACGTATCAATAAATCGACAATTGCGAATATGCATTCTATTGTTCGTTTTCAATCATTGATTACTGGTAGTGTTAATGTTATCTTTCAAAGTGGTTATCAAGACTACGTTTCTAGAAGATGTTTAAGTGAAATAAAAAGGAGATTTAAAAAACTATGAAAAATATAATAATTGAATTTTTCAAACGAGGATGTATCGGTTGTGGATTAGGACCTATTGTCTTAGCTATTTTATATCTGATTTTATATCATCAAGGTATGATTGACACATTGACAGTACCGCAAGTATGTATTGGAATCCTATCTTTAACATTACTCGCATTTGTAGCAAGCGGTATTAATGTGATATATCAAATTGAAACATGTCCTTTAATCATTGCGATTTTCATTCATGGATGTGTTTTATATATCGGCTATTTAATGACTTATCTTTTAAATGACTGGTTGGTACATGATAAAACTTCTATTATTTATTTCACATTCTTTTTTATCTTAGGATATCTTGTGATATGGCTTTTCATTTATATTATAACCAAGAAAAATACGGAACAATTAAATCAAGTCTTATCTACTAAAAACAATAAAACCAACGACTAATCAAAATAGTCGTTGGTTTTATGTTATTTCTTATTATGATATCCGTCTAAACTAGCACCAATCGCAAGTCCTATACTTAAGCCAGCACACATTCCAATTATCATATACATTGGTAAATATTGCTTTCTTGTTATTTATTTACAAATTTCACAGCAGTCCCATAGACAATAACTTCAGCTGCTCCTTGCATAATGGCAGATGATGCATAGCGAACATTCACAACTGCATCTGCACCTAAGTTTTGCGCTTCTTCTACCATTCTTTTGGTCGCAAGTGCTCTGGCTTCATCCATCATTTCTGTATAAGATTTTAATTCTCCACCTACCATCGATTTAAATGCTGTCGTAAGATCTTTTCCTAAATGTTTAGATTGAATCGTACTTCCTTTTACTAAACCTAACATTTCAAATTCTTT
>JAXJYR010000021.1:0-1918 GCA_036306885.1 Longicatena sp. | reverse complement strand
TTTTGATTCCTAAAGATTCGCCAATTTCCATACGATGTGACATTGGAGTGATATGACATACATCTTTAATTCCTTTTAATACGACCCAAGGGTCAGGTTCAAAGGTAATAAGAGCTGGTTCACAATCATTACCTTGACAAATGTCTAAAACCGTTTGAATCAGTTTTTGATGTCCTTTATGAATTCCATCAAAATACCCTATACACGCCGCTAATGGTTGATGATAGGTAATAAATTCATCCATATTACAATGTATTATATCCATAAAATTCACCTACCATAAACCACGAACACATTTAAACACATTCGCATGGTGACGTTCATAAATCGCAATCACTTCACCTTGATCAACCATTGCACACATATCATCTTTGATATTAAGTCGCACGTGTTTACCGTTGTAGATATCCTTGATTGGCTCAAATGCAATCATTGGATAATGAGCTAATAATTCATTAATCGAATGTAACGTATAGTTTCCTGCTTCTACATCTTCTAAAGTCACACAATCAGATAAAGAAAATCTTCCTACCTTACTACGAATCAAAGATGTCATTACCCCTAAATTATTACTTTTAAGAGCGATGTCACGACATAGAGAGCGTACATAAGTACCAGATGAACAATGAACTCTAAAACGATAGGTATCTTCACTTAATGATGGTAATGTTTCTAATTCAAACATTTCTACATCACGTAAAGGACGTTCTACTGTTTCATTGTTACGAGCATATTCATATAGTTTCTTGCCATTGACTTTAATTGATGAAATCATAGGCGGTAATTGTTTTTGTTTTCCTTGAAAACTTTGTAATAAAGCATCAAAATCTACAATTGGTTGAATTTCTTTTGTTTCTAAAACGGGATAAAAAAGATCATCGCTTAATGTTGAAACCCCAAATTTCATTTCCGCAATATATTCTTTATCAATATCTTCTAAAAACGGTAAAATTTTAGTTGCTTTTCCAACCATTACAAATAAAACTCCTGTAGCCTGTGGATCTAAAGTACCACTATGACCAATTTTACGCGTTTTTAATATTCTTCTTAATTTAGCTACAACATCATGTGATGTCATACCATATGGTTTATTAATTAATAAGATACCATCCATTTAGCATCGTTTCCTTTCGTATTCTGTTTCATTATACCATAGTTTTTCTATTTTTTATGTAACTAATAACGCTTTGTGTTATAATATCATACGATTAAGAGGTGAAATCATGAATTTACATAAAATTTTAGGTGATATTAGACGTGCTGACATCGATTATCAATTAATTCAAGATGGTGATCGTATTGCGGTTGGAGTAAGTGGTGGTAAAGATAGTATGGTACTATTAACTGCTTTACATATGTATTCAAAATTTAAGGATAAATCATTTCAAGTAGTGGGGATTCATATTAAAATGGGATTTCCTGGTATGAACTTTGATGAAATTAGAGCTTTCTGTGAACGTGAAGGCATCGAATTCCATGAAGTGGATTCCAAAATTTATGATATCTTAGATAAAAATCGTGATAAAGAAGGAAGATTACGTTGTTCCTTATGTTCTAAATTTAAAAAAGCAGCGGTAAATCAAGCGGCTAAAACCTTTGCATGTAGTAAAGTGGCATTTGGTCATCATAGCGATGATGCGGTAGAAACCTTATTAATGAATGCTATTTATGGTGGTAAACTAGCAACCTTCTTACCTAAAATGCATTTATCTCGAGATGAGGTTGAATTTATCCGTCCTTTAGTTTATAGCTATGAAAAAGATATTTCACAAGCAATTAAACGTAACCAGATTCCCTTTGTCGAAAGTGGATGTCCAAATGATGGATATACCAAACGTCAAACAATGAAAGATTTATTAAACAACTTATATGAGCAATTTCCAATGGCGCAAAATAACTTTTTAAAAATGTTATATAA
>JAXJYR010000020.1:0-6699 GCA_036306885.1 Longicatena sp. | reverse complement strand
ATATCATAATTTATTTTAATGATTACTTCATATGAATAAAAAAGATGAAAAACAACGTTATTTTACATCTGATTGATTGGTATCATAATGATATGAAATTTTCCCTAATTTCATCTGTGATTGGCTCATCTTGAGTTTCATTTATATCTTTGTATTCATCAATGGAATTAATATCATCAAAAAATTTATATAGCGCATCCTGTGATAAAACACCACGTTTAATATGATTAGGAATCATTCCCTGTTCATCTAATTCATAATCTTTTAACCATTGACCATTATGATAATAATCGATTAATTGTTGTAAATATTGATTTAAGATAGCATCCTCTCTAATTAAAATGGGATTATTTTGATAAGCATTTTGAAGGGTATCAAAATACATCTCCATTGTTTGTATTCTTGTGATTGTTTGCTCTATCATTATCTTCACCTACTTCTTTTTACAGATTAACATAAAAGGATAGTTTTGACTATCCTTAATTCTTAATATTTTCTTTTTAAAACATAATAACAAACATAATAAATTAGTAACATTAAACAAACCGCAAAACTTGAAGCGATACTTAATAATTTTTGATTTAAAATATGAAAGACAATTGTGGCGATGGCACTTATTATAATAAAACAATATGCACTCCAACTCATCGCTCTCACACGAATAAATTGAATCCTTTCATCTTTGTAATATACTTCTACCTGTTGGCGATAAGTATCATTTTTGTTTAAACGATGTTCCTTTAAAAGACGAATGATTCCAACTACCAATAAAGCACTACCCATTCCACTCCAAAATGCGTCAAGTTTCTCCATAAAAGATAACACACTTAAAATACTTCCAATTACAATTAAACTAATATAATAATAAGATTTTTTCATTAGATATCCTCCTCTTCAAAAATAAAAACTTCCTCAATACTCATTTGAAAATACTTCGCAATTTTATAAGCTAATAAAATAGATGGATTATAACGACCATTTTCTAATGAACTAATAGTTTGTCGTGATACTCCCATTGATTTTGCAAAATCATCTTGACGAATTCCTCTTTCTTTTCTGATTTGTTCAATCTTATTCTTCAATGTAACCACCTCTCACTATGTAAAGTAAACTTTACGTATACAATATACCAAAACATTTATTATATGTCAAGTTTACTTTACATATAATAAAAAAGCTATGTTTTCACATAACTTTTAGTAAACATTATGATTGTTTATATAGATATATTGCATAAAAGCTAGATACAATCACCATAAATACACAAGATAATAAATGCATTTCAAAGGATACATTTATATCATTCATAAATACACTTAAGGCATTAAATAACCCATGTGTTATAATACAAGCAAGTAATGATTTTGATTTATAAAAAATCATCACAAACATAAATCCAGCAGCCATCGCATAAATAACTTGTAGAAGATTTAAGATAAAATCAGTATTAGAACCATTCAATAGATTAATAATATGTCCTATTCCAAAGGTAATACTAGAAACAATAATAGCAACTTTGATGTTATCTTTTGTCATTGCACAAAATAGAAAGCCACGAAAAATCATTTCTTCTAAAAAACCAACACTTAGCATTGAAATGATGTATAACAAACATTCTATCATTGATAAATGTAGGGATATACCACACCAAACATTAACACTTAATAGTAACAACAATGGTATATAGTATAACATTTTATTTGGTGGAAGTTGTGATTTACATAAACCATAATAATTATTTAAATTATATTTATTAATAAACTGCAAAATAAAAATACAAAATCCCAATAATAAGGGTGCTGTAATGATTTTTTCAATGCCGATATTGAATGATAATTTATCTGCAATGGAAGCACTGACACAATAAATGATAATCCAAAGTATTGCGAACGCTAATTCATTTTTATCATATAATTTTTTCATCATCATCCCTTCTTTTGTTTCTGTTTCTTGCCTTCAAAAAATGTTTTTAAATTGTTAGGAAGTTGATAGTTTTCAATTGGTTTATGATTATTATGATAAAAAGCATATTTTAAAATTAATTCTGCTAACATTGCTTTGGGTGGGACTTCATAAAGTTGTCCTTCATATTTAAAAACACGACAATCTGTTTGGCGACCACTGATTTCACCACAACAACCACAATCTGATTCGATGATTTCATCGCAAATATCACGATGATTGACACGAATGGTTGGAGAAGATAAGAACCAATGTTTTCTAGCATCTTCTTCAGACATGATTTCAATTTTATGATAATCGATTGTATAACCTGCTAAGGCAAAAGCTGATGTTAATTGCTTGATAACAGCTTCTAACACTTCATCTGTACCAACACATCGATCACATGTCTTTAAGTCTAAATATAAATAATCAATACGAATCACTTTTTTCTTTTTGATTAAATTTAAGCTTGATTTTTCATAGTTGGTCTCCTATCTTAATGATTATTTTCATTTCTTTTATTTCTTACATTTGTTGATAAGGATAATATACAAAAAAGTAACAAACCAATCCCAACACCAATACTTTCTTTTTGTAATGCATTTATAATGATTACAACAACACTAGCTATCATACCTATACTTGCAGCGATGATTCCTACATCAGAACTTGATATTTTTTTCATTTTTATTTCTCCTATTCTTATTTTTTATTCATTATAAAACCAATTAGTATCATAATAATTCCAATAATAGCGATTGTAATATATAGATAATCATTTATATTAAAAAAGAATCTATCTGTAATTGTTAGTGCTACATAAGTTAAAATACCAATCATTCTTAAATTATCTCCAGTTTTCATTGTGAATCTCCTTTTTTACTATTTTAACATAAGAAATGAATATAATTATCATATAAAATAAAAAGATAGCGAAAGCCACCTTAAGCTTATTTTCGCGTTGGAACAACTTCTAGCCAATATCCATCAGGATCTTGAATAAAGTAAATTCCCATAGATGGATTTTCAAAGCATATACAATCCATTTCTTTATGTAATTGATATGCAGCATCAAAATCATCTACGGCAAAGGCTAAATGAAACTCTTCTTCTCCTAAATTATATGGTTGAGGATGTTCCGCTAACCATGTCAATTCTAATTCAAAGGGACTTTCTTCATTACCAATATAAACAATAATAAATCCGTCTCCTTCAACACGTCTTTTTTCATGTAGACCTAGTGCTTTTTGATAGAAAGCAAGTGATTTGTCTAAATCGACAACATTATAATTTTCGTGTACCATTTTAAATTTCATCATTCATTCCTCCCTTTTGTGTTTCTGTCTTTTGTATTTGATGAATATATTGTGGATACTCTTTAAGGAACTTATCAATGATTCCAGGTTGATTCCAATAATGCATTGGATATACGGCTTTGGAAGAAATTTGTTCCATAAAGTAACAAATACCTTTATCATAATCATATTCTTGACGAGGATCCAATACAACAAATGCTATATCTATTTTACGATAATTTAAATCTCTCGCTAATTGTTTGATTTCTTGGCGATAATCCATTGTCATTTGTTGATTATATGCTTCACTTTCCTCATCCCAAACCCAATCATTTAAATCTCCTGCATGATAAATCAATTTTCCGTTTTCTTCTAATAAGAACGCAACACCTAAATCAGTTGACTTATAAGTTCGAAGCTTTACATTTGTACTAAGCTCATAACATTGATTCGCACAAACATGTAAAGTATCAATATCTTTGGGTATTTCAATATCATCAGAAAGAATAGCTTTGATATGCTTCATTTCTAATTTTTTTAAAATCTTAAAGATATCAGAATTGTAATGATCGCTATGAGAATGACTAGATAACACATAGATGGGTTTTTCAATATCTAATGTTGGTAATTCACCACTTTCATAATCAAACAAATAATAAAAGTGTTTTGTTTCTACTAAAAAACCACTATGATGAATATAGGTTACTCTCATACAGACCATTCCTTTCTTAATTCATAACTTATTTACGATTTACAAACATCAAAACTGTTTTTGCATATGTTTCAGCATTATTGATAGAAAATTCACCATGTGTTAATTTAGGTATTACTTTTAAGCTACTCTGTGGAATCGTTTGATGAATTATTTGGGCAGATTTTTTCATCACCTTATTTTCTTTTTCACCGACACATATATAAACGTTTGTACTACAATGTTTTATTGATTCCTTTAATGTATATAATGAATTTGCTTGTAGAAAAGTAATCATGTCCTTTTTTGATATCGCACAAGTGTCGTTAAAATATAATTCGA
The DNA here is from genome assembly GCA_036306885.1 of Longicatena sp. Lineage (GTDB taxonomy): Bacteria > Bacillota_I > Bacilli_A > Erysipelotrichales > Erysipelotrichaceae > JAXJYR01. The sequence goes on along the minus strand of JAXJYR010000020.1, from coordinate 2,427 downwards.
ATAATTTATTTTTCAGTTTTAAACTTTTAAATTGAAGCTTAGCAAACCACCTGTATTTAATCAGTCCATAACAACTACCTAAAGCTGGTTTTATTATAGACGCTAATAGCTTTGAAGGTATTACTCGTGCACTTTCAATAATGGCATAATCACAAATATGATGACGTTGCGACAATATTTCTAATAATATTTGACCACCTAAAGATAAACCACCAATAAGATAAACATGCCCATCAAAATGCTGATCGATGAAATCAATGATTTCAGCTGCGTTATGTTCAATACTTGTGAATGAATGATTACTACCTGCATGTCCATTTAAAATAGGAAGTATTACATGATATTTGGCTTTCAATAAATTTGCGACTTCTTTATAATTCCACCACGATAAACCACCACCATGTAAAAGGATAATGACATCATTATTATCTTTACCAAATTCTATGTAATTCATGTTATCACACCTTTATCTTATATTGATTATATTTTAACACGTTACAATAAAAAAAGGGTATCCAAATTAATTAGGGGGCTAATTTTTGGGGGACCGTTTAGGGGTCTCACTTTAGGGGTCTGTTTGTGGGGCTATTTTCTTGAAACAATTCATTTGAATTGTTTCTTTTTTTATAATGTTATTGTGGCTGCTAAGTTATCTTCGCTTGGAGGTGTAACTATGAATAATAAAAATGAAGATATCTTAAAATTGTTTAATTTACCTAATGACGACTCTCTTCAAATTGAATCTGTTGATGTTGACGGCTTTATCAAAACTATTCATATTTCTAGAAAACCTATTGCTACTTATTGTAATAAATGTGGCTCTAGAATGCATTCTAAAGGTATTTATAAAAGATCTTTGAACCATCAAATTCTTCAAGATACTACAATACTCAAAATCATTCTTTCTCAAAGAAAATGGAAATGTACTAATTGTGGATATTTTGAAAATGAGTCTTTCTCTTTTGTGGAAAAACACAAACAATCAACCACATTAATTCCATTCTTTGTTTTACAAGCCATGAAAGATCTTAATCGTTCTGCAGCTTCTATTGCTAGACAATTCCATATTTCAGATACTCAAGTTCATGATATTTTTACGAGCTACGTTGACCTTAATCGACTTCCTCTTCCTGAATATTTATCTATTGATGAAGTTTACCTGAACATTAATCATAAAGATAAATACGCTCTCGTGTTAATGGATTTCATTACAGGTGAAATTATTGACATTTTACACAACAGATGGCAATCAACCGCTGATGATTATTTTTACTCTATTCCACGAGAAGAAAGATTAAATGTCAAATACCTTATTTGTGATGCTTATAAATCTTATATGGAATACCCTGCCAAATATTTCCCTAACGCTATAGTTATATTAGATTCATTCCATGTAATTAAATATCTTATCTCAAAACTAAACAATTACATTTATTATGTTTCTAAAAAATATAAAGAAAGGGATAAAAAAGCTTTAGAAATAAAAAATCACGATACCAACCGTGATAATAAATCTATTAAACAATCTCAAGAAGTAATCTTACTTAATAAGTATAAATGGATACTTCTTAAAAATAATGACGACCTAAATTACAGTTCTAAACGTCATTATCATAATCTGCTGGGATTATATCTTGATACTTATCAAATTGAAAAAATGTTTTTTGAATTAGATAAAAATTTCAAAACGTTACGAGACTTAAAAGAAAAATACATTATGTACAATCAAACGATATTTAATTCTACCGAAGAAGTTAATACGAAACTACAATCACTAATCAAACTATATAAGGCTTTCGATCAACCTATATTTAAGGATTTTGGCGAATTCTTAAATAGATACCAATCAGAGATAATTCATTCTTTTACCACAGTAGAAATATCTCGTAAAACTAATCGTGAACAAAAGACATTATGTTCTCGTTTATCAAATGGACCAATGGAAGGTTTTAATCGAAAGCCAAAAGACCTTAAAAGAAACTCAAGAGGTCTTTCTAATTTTGATTATACACATAATCGTATTCTTTGGTCTACAAGAAAAAATCCACCTATGCGCATCATCCCAAAGCCTAAAGAACAAATACATAGCTTTAATTGTAAACATGAGGATCATATAAGAACCAAAATAACGATAAATAATAAATAAAAATATAACAGCAGCCACACAAAAAGAGAAACCAATAGTTCGATTCATAACTATTGGTTTCTCTTATTTTTATAACTTTGGTGGTCTTAATTAGTGTGATAATTTTTGAATTATCCCCCTAAACTGTCCACTAAAGATTTGGCGATACCCCTAAATATTTTGGATAGCCTAAAAAAAGACAGGAACATGTATTCCTGTCAAATTAAATATATAATTAATTAACATAAAAAAATGGTTATTTCAGTAGTGATTCATAAAAAAGAATAGCATTTTCTAATTCT
>JAXJYR010000019.1:0-1433 GCA_036306885.1 Longicatena sp. | reverse complement strand
TGCTTATGTTTGTGTCATTGCCTATAAAGATGAAGCAGGAAACGAACAAACCTTCGAAGGCATTGTGGAAGGAGAAATTTATAGCTGTGAAGCTGGAAGTAATGGATTTGGATATGACCCAATTTTCTATTATGCACCTCTACAAGCGACATGGGCGCAAGTTTCAATGGAAGAAAAAAATAAAGTATCACATCGTGCTCGAGCATTGGCTCAATTTTTAACGTATTTGAAAGGAGAATAATATGTTACATTTAGTTTTATTTGAACCAGAAATCCCGCAAAACTGTGGAAATATTATGAGAACATGTATGGCAAGTAATACCAAATTACATTTAATTGAACCATTAGGATTCTCATTAGATGAAAAACATTTAAAACGTGCTGGAATGGACTATGTAAAAGATTTAGATTATAAAATTTATCCAAATTGGGAAGCATTCCTACAAGCAAACCCAAGTGAGAACTATTACTTTATGACACGCTATGGTCAAAAAGCACCTTCTCATTTTGACTTTACCACATGTGAAGGCGATATTTATTTGGTATTAGGAAAAGAAAGTACGGGAATTCCCAAAGATATTTTACGTGGACATTTAGACCACTGTATGCGTCTTCCAATGGTACCAACTGCCAGAAGCTTAAACTTATCAAACTGTGCAGCCATTATTGTCTATGAAGTATTAAGACAATTAGATTATCCAAATTTAAGTGGAGCAGAAGTGATTAAAGGTAAAGATTGGTTAGAAGTATGATAAAGTACTTAGAATCCTTTATTGACACCAAAGAAAAACGCTTTTCCTTATTTTATTTATGTAGTGTAATCTTATTATTTATCTTTACCACTACGATGATGATCAGTGGCTACTTTTTAATCTTTGTCCAAAACGAATATCAACTACAAGCAGTTTTAACATCGGATTTATTTCAATGGAATTATATTGTACGCTTGGCAACGTTATTATTAAAAACCAGTCAAATATCCCTTTTTAATATATTGATAATGCTTCTACAAGCAATCGGTATCTTAGAATGGTTAATGCTCATTTGGTTCTTATTAATGGAACATTGTTATTTATTAAAGAAAAGGGTTATGCGTTTTTTCCTTTTATTTGGAATGGAAGCGATGATTTGTTTTGGTATCTTACTACCATTATTAAATACACAATCCTTTCATGAAGCATTAACTGCTTTGCATATATGTGGAATCATTATTGTGGCTTTTTCCTTTTTCCAATATTTACAAATCATTGTATGGATTAAAAAGTGGTTTGAACGTTATCAAAATGCTTTACAATATCAAGTGATTGAAGTAAAAAGCAATGATGAATAAAAAAATGAGTCAAATACATTGCGAAATAATATAAATAGGGTATAATAAGAAAGAAATTTTTAGGAGGAATTATACATGAACGTATTTTTAAAATCAGTTAAAT
>JAXJYR010000018.1:0-3591 GCA_036306885.1 Longicatena sp. | reverse complement strand
TCTAATGCTTGTTCACCACTATCTGGTTGTGACAAAATCAAATCATCGATATTAACCCCTAAGTTACGCGCATAGATTGGATCAATGGCATTTTCTGCATCAATGAAGGCTGCACGTCCACCTTTTTTTTGTACTTCCGCAATCGCATGTAATGCTAGCGTTGTCTTTCCACTTGATTCAGGACCGTAAATTTCAATAATACGCCCTTTTGGGTATCCTCCAATTCCTAAAGCTTCATCCACTTTAATTGAACCACTACTAATCGCATCAACATCGACAGCAGCACGTTCTCCAAGCTTCATAATACTTCCTTTTCCATATTGTTTTTCAATCGCTTTAATCGCATCAGCCAACAATACATCTTTTTCGTCTTTTTTTTCGACTGCTTTTTTTTCTTTCTTTTCCATTTTTATCTCCTATAAGCTTTTTATCAAATGTTCATAAATATATTTACACATGATGAAAACAGCTTCTTCTCTTAATTGGTTACGTTCTAGTTTTATGGTTTGTGAAAAAGCTTCTACATGCAAAGCATCTGCATAACCAAAACAAACATAGCCTGCTTCTTTACCTTCCCAAGCATCAGGTCCAGCATTTCCACTAAACGATACACATATATCGCAATCTAAAACACCTCTTGCCCCTTTTGCCATCGCCAAAGCACATTCTTCACTCATTACACCATATTGTTGTATGAGCTTAGCGTCAACATGAGCTAGCGATATTTTAAGTGGTGTTGCATAAGTAACTAAAGCTCCTTTAAAAACTTTGCTAGCTCCAGGAACACTTCCTAAAGTCGCCGCAAATAATCCCGCTGTAAAGCTTTCGCAACTACCTATGGTCAGTTGTTTTTCACTTAATAAGGAAACCAATTGAACAACAATATCCTTCATATTACATTGTTTCCATTACAACATCTTTTAATTGTACAAAATATTGAATACCACTAATTACAGATACCACACATGCTAACCAAATAAAGATTTGATCAACCGCAATTCCTAAGAATGCAAATGGTAGATTGTGTAACATTACTAAAATTAACGCAATCATTTGTAATACCGTTTTAATTTTTCCCATCATCCCCGCAGCTACTACTTTTCCACGGCTACTTGCACTCATTCTTAATCCATCCACAATAGTATCACGCCAAATCATAATAACTACCGCTAAAACAGGAATAAAACCATGATATGCATATAAAATCATTAATGAGTTCACTAGCATTTTATCGGCAATTGGGTCAATAAACTTCCCAAATGATGTAATCATATTGTATTTACGGGCAATCATCCCATCTAATAAATCAGTAATTGATGCCATCGCAAATAACACAACCACAATCACTTCTTCCCACTGCATACTTACAACTTGGTTATTGAATGTAATAGAGAAAGCTTCTCCTAAATTAATAAATAATGAAAAAATTACAATAATAGGCACCATTACAATACGTCCTAATGATAACTTATTTGGTAAATTCATACTAGTTTAATGCTCCTATCTCAAAATCAATAATTTGTGATGGACAAGCTCCTGGGAAAACCGTTGGGTTAATTGACTCATCCGTTTTTACCACTTTACCGTTAATTTTCATATCAACGTTTACCATACATCCAATATAAATTGAAATCTTCATATTTTTTTCTACTTTAATTTCACTTTTTGCTGTTTGTTGGTATTGGTACACACCTTCTGTTTTTACATCTTTTCCGTTAATTGTAACTGAATATCCTGAAGAACTACCATTAAATGTTGATTCAATTTTTAATACTTCTCCAACTTTTACATAATCAATCACATAAGATGTAGGAGTTTTCATCGTAATACTCATTTCCTTCGCTTCTTTTACTTCTTCATTTGAAGCAGTTTCACCATTTTCATTTTTTTCTACTTCGGCAATTGGTAAATCATTTGGTTTACCCTCTTGATTATCACCTTTATTCAATAGCTTTAACGCTGCCCCACCTAATAATGCTACAATTACCACTAAAGCCACAATTAAAGTAATAAAACCAGTATTTTGTGATTTTTTACTTTTTACTTCTCCAACACTTACCTTTGGAGCATTTTCTTTTATATTAGTTACAATTTTACGATTTTTCTGTTCTACTTCATTCTTTTTCACAACAACAATATCAGTAGTATAGTCATCAATACTTTTACGTAATGTATCTTTTAAATCATCAAAATCAGCTCCGACAACTTCACAGTATGATTTTACGAAAAAACGAACATATGATAAATCATCGTGAAAAAAAGAAATATCTCCTTCTTCTAATGCTTTAATATGTTTAGGTGTTAATCGTGTTTTTGCTGAAACAGCTTCAATATCTAATCCTGCGGCGATTCTTTTTTCTTGAAGTATTTTTCCTATTTCTTTCATAATATTACCTCTTTTTCAAATAAAATAACCCTTATCAAACTATGATAAGTCTTCATCTACACTCCATTTCTATTTTATTATACCAAGCTAGTTATTAAAAGTAAATTTATAAATAGTTTTTTTACATTTTCACATAAAAAAAACGGTCGAAGTATCAACCGTTTAAAACCAACATTGCATAAGCCATGTTCTGTCCTCATTACTGAGTGGCAGTTATTTATCTGTGTCATACACCCCGCAAAGTAGCTTCAGTTCACTCTTTGCAGGCTCCCCTACCAAAATTTGGGTTTCTCGCTTGTGGGGTTTACCGCTTTTCACCTTTTTGTTTCCAAAAAATATCGTCTCTGTGGCACTTTTATAGGCTGATACCATAGTTTCCCTTAGGTATCAAACCAGCCGTCAGCTTACGCTGCCTAGACTTATTGTTTCATCTAGCACAAACACTACAATCATCGCAGATTGTGCGAGCATGGACTTTCCTCTGATTATTCAATCAGCAACTGCCGCAATATTAGTTATTCATCTTTTCCAAAAACAGCATTTTCAAGATTAGTTAAACGCTTTAAAATATCCACATGATCCACAACCACAGGTTTTTCCTCTCCTTGAGCCTTAGCTTCAAGAATCACATTTTGCGCTTTTAACTCTTTTATCATGTTTTCTGCTTCTTGAAGACGAGTACCTAGGCTCTCAATCAAGGCATCATATGCTTGATAATCCGCAATTACCAAGTCTAAAAAATGATCTACTTCGATTGCACTATATCCTTTAAAATCTACATTAAACTGTTTGTTCAACAGATCATCGGTATTTAAATTAAAACGACTTTCCATAAATACTCACTCTCCCTTTTTATAGTTTCTCAGAATTCTTGTTAAAATGCAAGTATATTTTAAGAAATCTCTTAATAAACATATAACGATTTACTTACAACCCTAGAAATTGACAAGTAAATTGTATATAATAATAATGGTGATATATGAAATGAAATATCCAAGTGGTAAAAAATTCATTCCCCAGGCGATACCAGCGATGATATCCCCTACGCAACGTGGTATGAATTTAGAAAAAGAATTAAATGATTCTAACACCTATTATAAGGAAATAAATCGAGCATTGATTTATAAAAAACCAACCCCTGTTCAAATTGTACGAGTTGATTATCCTTCCCGCAATAAAGCACAGATTGTAGAGGCCTATTATAC
>JAXJYR010000017.1:0-10329 GCA_036306885.1 Longicatena sp. | reverse complement strand
CTCCTGTACCCATCACAACAATATGCTCCACCTTGAAGAAATAGGACCTTATAATTTTCAGGAATATTCATTACTCTTCTCAAACGAGCTTGCGTTTCCACAATGATATTGTCGTAAGCTTTTGAACGGTGTGACATTTCCATTACAGACATTCCACTACCTTCATAATTTAACATTTGCGCTGCTGCTTTTTCTAATACTTCAACTGCCATCATTGATGGTCCAGCTGAGAAGTTATAAATTCTTTCGGCCATAATCAGTACCTACCTTTCTTCTAACATCAAGTATCTGTATTATACCACAAATGAAATAAAATGAAAGAGAAAATGTAAAAAAATAACTATTTTTTGTAAATTTGTTGCAAATACAATGAAAATATTATGTATCTTTACTGAAATATATGTTTTTTATATCAAATAATTCTTAATATTATGTCTTTTTTTTATTATTTATCCTTATTTCATACAAAAACCTTCCTTATTTATATCTATTTTTTATCCTTATGAAAATTATTTTCAAGCTAATTTTAATAACATGTTTTATCTTCATAGCATTTCTCAATAACAAAGTGCTTAAACTAAATTAGCATGATAATTCTATTCAAACCTTTTATGAAGCATAACTTCTAATATAAATAAAAGAACTTAAAAATATAAATATATTTTAAAATAAATAAAAAAACGATTGACATATAAAATATCCTATGTTAATATTAATACGCACTTAAGATATGGGGTGTTAGCTCAGCTGGGAGAGCACCTGCCTTGCACGCAGGGGGTCAGCGGTTCGATCCCGCTACGCTCCACCATATAGTGAATGAAAGCATCGCAAGATGCTTTTTTTTATTGACTTATTAAATTATAGTGTTACTATTAAAATATTGAAAAGGATGGATTTATAAATGTTAAAAGCAGTTTTATTTGATTTAGATGGTACCTTACTACCAATGGACCAAGAAGTATTTGTGAAATATTATTTTGGTGGATTATGTAAAAAACTAGTTCCCTTAGGTTTTGATGCAAATGAATTAGTTAAAAACATTTGGGCTGGTACCAAAGCAATGATTACTAATAACGGAAGTCAAACAAACGAAGAAGTATTTTGGAATTATTTTAAAACCGTATATGGAGATGATATTTTAAACTATCAACCAACCTTTGAAGCATTTTATCACAATGAATTTCAAGCTGTTCAACAGGTATGTGGTTTTGAAGCCGAAAGTGCTCGTATCATTAAATTTGTAAAAGATAAAGGACTACGTGTCATTTTAGCAACAAACCCTATTTTCCCTGCAATTGCGACGGAATCAAGAATTAAATGGGCCGGTTTAAACAAAGATGACTTTGAAATCATCACAACCTACGAAAATTCACACTATGCTAAACCAAACCCAAAATATTATGCTGAAATTTTACAAAATGCCCAATTAAAACCCGAAGAGTGTTTAATGGTAGGAAATGATGTAAAAGAAGATATGGTGGCACGTACATTAGGAATTGATGTATTTTTATTAACAAATGATTTAATTGCCGATGATACATGTGATCTTTCTCAATACCCTCAAGGTGATTTTAACGATTTATACCAATATCTTGAAAATAAATAAAGGTAGTCAAAAACTACCTTTATTTTTTTACTTTATATTTAAATTTTTGTTTCTTCACAAAACGATATGCATAAGAATTTTTTCTAACTCTAAACGTAACATTTTCACAATTTTTTATAATTGTACTCGAGCATTTTTTTAACGTTCTTGGTAATATTATTTTTTCTAGCGATGTACAATCCTTAAAAACATATTTTCCTATTGTTTCAATTCCTTTTTTGAAATCTACTTTTTTTAATGATGTACACTCTTTGAACACCGAATCATCTACCTTTTTAACACTTGAAGGAATCGCAATTTCAACAATATCGCTACGAATAAATAAATTTGCAGTTAATTCCTTCATTCCTTCTTCAATAATAATTGTTTTCGCTCCTGAGCTAGAAAATGGACCATCTTTTCCTTTTTTACCTGCTCGTACTAATGTTTTTGGTAGTGTTAAAGTTTCTAATGAACACTTTTTAAATGCTCTTCCTCCTACAAACTCTAATTTATTGGGTAAGATAACCATTGTTAAACTACGGCAGTTTTCAAATGAACTATAACCGATATTTTTAATTGAATTTGGTAAATTAATATTGACTAATGAACGACAATTATAAAACGTTTTATATTCAAGATCTTTAATCTTAGCATTTAATTGTACGGTTTCTAGCTTCTTACAATTCATAAAAGCTTCTGGTTCAATTCTAGTAACTGTTTCTGGAATGACAACACTTATCAAGTCTTGATTATTTTGAAATGCTTTTGATGAAATTGTCTTAATGGTTGGAGGTAACACAACTTCCGTTTCATCTCCCCAATAATCAACCAAATATCCATCTCCAACGACTTCAAATCCACCTCTTGTATATGGGTCAGCAATTTCTAAGCTTGTATCTAATGCTCCAAAGTATCCTTTTTTCATTGAAAACAATAAAGCACCACTAAAACAAATCACTATTATTAGGGTTAATAAACCTTTTAATTTTGATTTCATTGTAATCATCCTTTTCTTCTTATGACATTATAGCATTTTTTTTAGCAATATAAAATAAAAACCTTAGTGACTAGTCACTAAGGCTTAAATATCTTAAAGTTTGCTTCCTGCAGCTTCGTCAACGATTACAACTACATCTGGGTGGTTTTGTAATACAGATGCTGGACATACTGGGTCAACTGGTCCGTTAACCATAGCCGCAACTGCATCAGCTTTGTTAGCACCGTTAGCTACTAATAAAACTTTTTTAGCTTTCATAATTGTCGCAATACCCATTGTAATAGCGTGAGTAGGTACGTTGTTGATGTCATCTTCAAAGAAACGAGCGTTGTCAGAACGTGTTTTTTCAGTTAATTCAACGATGTGAGTTTCTTCTGAGAATGGAGTACCTGGTTCGTTGAATCCGATGTGTCCGTTTCCACCGATTCCAAGAACTTGAACGTCTACTGTAACGTCTTCCATTGCTTTTTCATAAGCTTCACAATCAGCTTTTGTGTTTCCGTAAGGAACGTGAACTTTTTCTTCTGGTAAGTCGATTCCGTGGAATAAGTTTTCGTGCATGAATGTCCAGTAAGATTGTTCGTGATCACGAGCGATTCCTACATATTCGTCAAGATTGAATGATTGGCACCCAGCATAGCTTGTTCCGTTTTCTTTGTGATCTTTAATCATGTTTTCGTAAAGTCCAATTGGAGAACTTCCTGTAGCTAAACCTAAAACTGCATCTGGTTTGTTCACTACTACATCTTTCATCACTTTAAAAGCTTCATAACTTACTTCAGCGTAATCTTTTACTTTAATAACTTTAATTCCCATGTCGAGATTCCTCCTATTACTATTTAATATTATAGTACGAAATATGTACTATTTCAATCTTAATTCAATCTAGAAAACTTCGATTGTATATCCTGTTAAGAATGTTTCGTTTGGTTCTAATACAAATGTTCCTTCACGGTGATAGAAATCTTCTGCTACTGCACTAAAATCACCATGTCCATACCAAGGTTCTAAACATACAAATGGAGCACCTGTTTTAGCTGTCCAAATCGCACAGTATGGGTATCCACCAATTGACATTCTGACACCATGTCCTTGTGGTCCTTTTAAGGTTAAGTATGGTGAAGTAGTTCCTTTATAAATGATTGTTGCATATTTTTCAATTTCTTCATAGCTTAAATTGAAATCTTTTTTCACTACATCAATTAACTCATAAGGCTTTTGTGCAGCTACATCAAATACTAATTGTTGCATATGTTCTTCATTTGTAAAAGATAAAGTATAGTCTTCAAATTTTTCTCCTTCACATAATGGACAGTTAAATCCTGGGTGTAAACCAAATGTGAATGGCATTTGTTTCGTATCTGAAGTATTTTCAATTAAATATGACACAACTAAACGTCCATCTTCTTCTAATTCATATTGAATTTCATAATGGAATTCAAATGGATATTGTGCTAATGTTTCTTCATTGCTATTTAATTCCATTACAAACTTTGTGTCTGATTGTTCTTTCACATTTAAAGTTGCATAACGAATTAAACCATGGTTTTTCATTGCATATTTTTTCCCATCGATTTCATAATCTTTTGTATATGTATTTCCAATCATTGGGAATAAGGTAGGGTTTTTTCCACTCCAGTAAGCTGGATCTCCTTGCCATAGATATTGAAGTCCTGTTTCTTTATCTAGGAAAGAAGTCATTTCTCCACCTTTTGTATCAAACGTTACAACGTAACGACTGTTTTCAATTTTCATGAATATTACCTCACTTTATTTATAAAAAAGCTGCAGTGTTTTCACACTGCAGACTATCTATCTTATAGAGATGCTACACCTTTGCAGTATGTTTGTTCTACAGTATAGTCATCGTTTAATACAACGATATCTGCATCATATCCTGTTACTAATTTACCTTTACGATCATCAATTCCAATATAACGTGCAGGGTTAATTGTACAAGAGTTTAATGCTGCATCAAATGGTACACCAGCTTTTTCTACTAAAATACGTAATCCATCATTTACACGTAATGTAGAACCAGCTAATCCTTTTGTAGAAGTTAAGTGAGCACTTCCATCAGCATATAATTCAATTTCGTTTCCACCGAATAATACTTTAGTTCCTGTAGGTAATCCTTTTACCATTAATGCATCTGTAACCATGATTGTGTAGTCACGACCTTTTGAACTAAATAAAATGTTTAAGTTGTCGTAAGTAGAGTGGTTTCCATCCGCGATAACTTCACCAAATGTGTCTTTGAAACGAAGGGCAGCGTTGATTAATCCAGTGTTACGGTGGTGGAATGGTGACATACCGTTAAAGATGTGAGTCATACCTGTTGCACCATGAGCGATAGCTAATGCAGCTTCTTCTAATGTTGCAGCAGAGTGTCCAATTGAAACACGAACACCAGTTTGTGCACAGTATTCAGTTAATGCGAAGTCTTCATCATGTTCAGTAGCCATTGTAATGATTTTAATTAAACCATTTGCAGCTTTTTGGTAACGTTTGAATTGTTCAACATCAGATGCAACGATACATTGTTCAGGTTGAGCACCTTTGTATTTCATATCTAAGTAAGGTCCTTCAAAGTGGATACCAACAATTTCAGCACCTTCATATCCTTCTTCCACTACTTTCGCAACATTTGCCACAGCAGCAGTTAAAACTTCTTCAGTTTGTGTAATAGTTGTAGGACAAATTGAAGTAACACCTTCTTCAGGAATGTTTTTCATCCATGTACGTAATCCTTCTGGTGTAGCATCATTTGTATCCCATCCATAAGCTCCGTGAGTGTGAACATCGATAAATCCAGGAACAATACGTTTGTCTCCATAATCTTGATCAACTTCTTTAGAACCGTAAGCCATAATGTTTTTAATTTTTCCATCAACGATTTCGATTTGTGCTTCGATAAAACGACCTAATACCCAAACACGTTTACTTTGAATAATCATAATAAATTTACCTCCTAAAACGTTTTTTTACATTCTTTATTATACTCCTAATTATTGCGAAAGAAAAGGAAACACTTACATTTTATCCTATTTCTTTCATTTATATTTTAGCAAGTCCTTGTTATTTTGTATATTTTAATGCTTATAAATTTTTTTGAGCATCTTACTTTCTTTTTTAGCTACTATCTTTTACAATACCAATGAACGAGGTGATGAATATGCGTAAAGCAATGAAAATAAAAGAAAATATTTATTGGGTAGGAGTACATGATTTTGGTTGTCGTGATTTCCATGGTGCTCTTTTTCCGATTCAAGATGGGACTAGCTATAATGCTTATTTAATTGTTGATGAAAAAGTAACTTTAATTGATACTGTTGAGGATGTCTATTTTGATGTCATGATGGAACGTATTAAGGATGTTATTGGAGAACGTCCGATTGATAACATTATTGTCCAACATGGTGAAGCCGATCATTCTGGTGGATTTTTAAAACTAATTGAATTATATCCAAACATTACTGCATATGCTTCTAAATCAGGAATTTTATCGATGCAACAACAATACTTCCACAATCATCCTTTTATCGCTGTGAAAACAGGTGATATTTTATCACTAGGTAAAAAACAACTTACTTTTGTCGAAATGCCAATGATTCACTGGCCAGATAATATGTTAACATATTGTAGTGATGCCAATGTCATTTTCTCTAACGATGCATTTGGTCAACATGTATGTAGCTATCAAATGTTTGATTATCAACATGATTTAAGTCTGTTATTAGATAAAGCCAAAGACTATTATGCAAATATTGTGATGCCTTATGGTGCTCCGGTCAAAGCAAAATTAAATGCCCTAGCAGCTATGAATTTAAACATTGAGATGATTGCCCCTGCCCATGGAATTATTTGGCAATCCTACATCCAAGAAATGTTAGCTGCATATCATGATTTTGCCGATATGAAAGCCAAAGACAAAGCGATTATTGTGTATGAAAGTATTTGGAATAATACTGCAAGTATGGCCTTTGCTTTAGCAGAAGGTATGGGAATGAATGGTATTGATGTAAAACTATATCAAGCTAGTAAAACAAGTTCATCGCTCATTATGAAAGAATTAATGGATGCGAAAGCGATTATTATTGGTTCTGGAAACTACAACAACGCAATGTCTCCGGAAATTGCAGGGTTTGTCGAAAAACTAACTTCAATGAAACCCAAAGGTAAAAAAGCTTATGTTTTTGGTAGCTATGGTTGGGGTAATGTCGTCATCAAGGCAATTGAAGAACGTTTAGAAAAAGGTAAAATACCATTATTCGATTTACCATCATCTAGTATTCAATATACTCCAAATGCCTTTCATTTAGATAATATTTATGAAACTGGAGTAAAACTAGCTGAAGCAATTAAACAAATGTAATTAGTAAAAAGGTATAGATTCCTTTCTCTAGAATCTATACCTGTTTTTTTATTTTGTTTTCTTTTGGTCTCTTTTGCTCATAAATACTAATACTGCGACCAGCAAGCATTCACTAACAATTAAAGTAATCCATGGGTTTGTTGTAATTCCTCCAACTAAGTAACCAGCCACACAAACCCCTGCCACTAAGGTAGCATATGGAATTTGTGTTTGAACGTGGGCGATGTGATCACATTTAGCTCCTGCACTTGATAAAATCGTTGTATCTGAAATTGGTGAACAGTGATCTCCATATACAGAACCTGCTAAAGTTGCCCCTAATGTACAAATTAATACTGAAGCTCCTTCTCCATTTGCACAAATCATTGTCACAATCGGAATTAAGATTCCAAATGTTCCCCAAGCAGTTCCCATTGAGAAAGATAAGAATGCTGCCACCACAAAGACAATCACAGGAAGTAATGCAAATGAGAAGCTTGATGATGCCACTAAATTACTTACAAATTCTCCCGTTCCAATTAATTCACGACATACTCCACTTAATGCCCATGCAAAAACAAGAATTAAGATCGCTCCTACCATTGTTTTTACACCTTCCACACTACCTTCCATAAACTCTCTGAAAGTTAAAAGCTTTCTTGGAATATACAATACCATACATACCATTAAAGCTACAAAGGCACCTAAAACTAATCCCATTGTTGGGTTTTCACCAATTGCTGTTGTAAAGTCTACACCCTCAAAGAATCCACCTGTATATGCCATACAAATAATAGACGCAAAAATTAACACAACCATTGGCAGAATTAAATCCATAACTGTTCCTTTAGATTCAGTTTCTTCTTGTTCTTCCGCATATTCAAAATCATCCGCTTTTACACGTTCTTCTGCTCTTTTCATTGGCCCAAAGTCTAAATCTTTAAAACATAAAATAATAATCATTGTTAGGGTTAATAACGCATATAAGTTAAAAGGAATCGTTTGAATAAAGGCATTCATACCTCCTCCGCTACTTACCTCACTACTTACTGCCACTGCCCAAGAAGAAATTGGCGCAATAATACATACTGGCGCAGCTGTTGAATCAATAATATAAGCTAATTTTTCGCGTGAAATTTTAAACTTATCCGTAATTGGACGCATTACCGTACCAACTGTTAAACAGTTAAAGTAATCATCGATAAAAATTAAAATTCCTAAAATTACTGTTGCTAGCTTTGCACTAATTGGACTTTTTAATTTTGTCGATGCCCATTTCCCATAAGCACGACTTCCTCCTGCTTTCGTTACAACATAAACAAGAGAACCTAATAATGCTAAGAACACAATCATTGTCGCATTGTCTCCAATTTTGTACACCATCATATCAAAAATATGTTGAATTGCCACAACTAATGATGTACCTGTCGCATTACAGTAAATAAACATACCTGCAAAAATCCCTACAAACAAAGATGAATATACTTCTTTAGTAACTAACGCAAGGACAATCGCAATAATTGGTGGTAAAATAGACAACCACCCAGCTTGAATCATCTCTAGACCCATAAATAAAACTCCTTCCTAAAACAAAAAATGTATAAGTCTACACTGATGCATACTTATACATAATTAACACCAATGATAGCACTCCACAATTGTGACAGTATTGTATATATTCTATACAATACCAGAATACAGAATTAGGCACTTCTGCATCCTTCGGCGTGTCATCCTTTCCTTCATCGCCATTGCCTATGTTACGATTGAATTACTTTTACTTCACGCGCCTCTATCCATTTTTTATTTTTTTAACCATTGAATCATATCATTACCTAGCATATGAGTCAATACTTTCTTGCAAACTGACTTAATATCTTACTTACTTCATAATAAAAAGTGAACCTCCTTAAGTTAGTAGGTCTAACTTTTTGGGTTCACTTTAATTTTCGTTCTATTTTAAGAATCCATTAACAATTTCAGCTTCTGCTTCTTCCACACTTAATCCAAAAGATTGTAGCTTTAATAATTGATCATTATTAATTTTCCCAATCGCTGCCTCGTGAATAATTTGGGCATCGACATGATTTGCCGCAATTTCTGGAATAGATGAAATACGAGCTTTATCCATAATAATAGAATCACATTGAATGTGAGCTCTTGATTTAGAGTTTCCTACCGCAATTGGGTGGAATACTTGAACCGAATCATCTTTTCCAACAGAACGTGAAATAATTTGAACGGTACTATCTTCTCCATTCAATTCAATTACGACATCACTTTTCGCTTCTTGGTTTCCATGGGTCATTAGTTTTTCATTTAATACTAATTTTGCTTCTTTTCCTAAGTAAGCTTTCGTATCACGCATGGTAGAGTCTACCCCTTTAATTTGGCTAGTATCCATCTGCGCAAAGCTTCCTTCATCCATATAAATAATTGTGGTTGGGTTAAGAATACGTCCACCTGTACCATTTCCTTCCCCATAGTGCTTTTCACTATATGTCATACGCGCATTTTTCCCAATATGGAAGGTATGAATCCCATCATGTTGTGAACTATCACATCCATCATTATGAATTCCACATCCGGCAATAATTTCAACATCCGCACCTTCTTCAATGTAGAAATCATTATATACGACATCATTGATTCCACTGTCTGTTAAAATCACGGGAATATGCACACTTTCACCTTTAGAATGTGCTTTAACAATAATATCGATTCCTGGTTTATCTAATTTCGCAACGATTTTCACATTTTCTGTTGAGTGTCTTTCTACTCCTTGTCCATTACGACGTAAGCTAAAAGCACTTCCTGGCATAAAACCACTAATCCCTGCAATATTCTTTAATAAATCTCTTTCAAATTGTTCCATCGTTTCACCTACTTTTTATATACACATGAATCAAATTCATCCATTAAAGAAGGGAGAATTTCATCACGTTTTCCTTTTTGTTTCACACTTCCATTTTCAATAATAACGATTTCATCAGCTAGTTTCATAATACGTTCTTGGTGTGAAATTAAGATAATACTTTGTTTTTCTTCTGATTTTAATTTTTGGAATGTTTCAACTAATTTCGCAAAGCTCCATAAGTCAATTCCTGCTTCTGGTTCATCAAAGATAGACACTTCTAAATCACGCGCTAATAAGGTCGCAATTTCAATACGTTTTACTTCCCCACCTGATAAAGAACCATCGACATCACGATCTAAGTAATCTTTTGAACATAATCCAACATCACTTAAATAGCTAACACAGCATTCTTCTGGTAATGGTCCACCATGAGCTAATTGTAATAAACGACGTACACTCATTCCTTTAAAACGTGGTGGTTGTTGGAAGGCATATCCCATTTTACGTTTGGCACGTTCATCAATTGTAAGATG
>JAXJYR010000016.1:0-5260 GCA_036306885.1 Longicatena sp. | reverse complement strand
TTGTAGAAACCCTGAGATCCTCAGATTCAGAATACGGAATTACGACTGATATTATTGTCGGTTTTCCAAATGAAACAGATGAACAATTTAGACAAACGCTTTCTTTAGTGGAAGAATGTAAATTCGATAACTGTTTTACCTTTATCTATTCACCACGTGAAGGAACACCAGCTGCCCGTATGATTGATAACGTATCAATGGAAGAAAAACAACAACGTTTACATGAATTAAATGTTGTATGGAACAAACATGCGAAAGCTAAAAACGAGGCATATATTGATACTGTTGTAGAAGTTTTAGTCGATGGACACAGTAAGAAAAATGCGAATGTGTATAGTGGATATACAAAAACAAATAAATTAGTGAACTTTACTGGTGAAAACCTACAAGCAGGGGAATTTGTAATGGTAAAAATCACTGATGCCAAAACATTCTCTCTAGATGGAGAAATGGTAAAAGAATAATTGAAAAAAACTTATCGTAACAATCGTGCGATAAGTTTTTTATATACCCTGTAATATATCTATCATAGGGAAGAAAGATAAAATTTTTCGCATAAATTTATGATAAAATGATGAAATTCTACATATGTACAATTTAAATTATGATATAATAATAGTATCAGATTTAATTTTTTTATAATGAATAATGATTTATATATGATAGATAAAGGAGGAACTTAACGTGAATCAAGTAAAACTTATGGCCTTAGGTGGTTTAGATGAAAATGGAAAAAATATGTATGTCGTTGAAGTAAATGAAGCGATTTTTATCATTGAAGCTGGATTGAAATATCCTGATACAGGACATTTAGGAGTAGAATATATTATTCCTGATTTTGATTATTTAATTGAAAACAAACATCGTGTAAAAGGATTATTTATTACTCATGCTCATGATGATGTAGTGGGAGCTTTACCACATTTACTAAAACAATTAGATGTTGATGTATATACTGGAAATCTGACAGCTGATTTAATTGAAGAAATGCTAGAAGTAGAAGAAGTGAAATATGCGCGAATTCATCGTGTTGAACGTAATAGCACATTAAAAATTAGTGGTGTTGAAATTCGTACTTTTGCCATGACGCATTCATTCCCGGATAATTTTGGTGTTGCGATTTTAACTCCACAAGGGGCAATTGTATATACTGGTGAATTTATTGTCGATTACAATATGCTAGATGCATCTTTTGCCTGTGATATCGCAGCCCTTTCAGAAATTGGAAAATATGGTGTATTAGCCTTACTATGTGAATCAGTAAATGCTGATCGTAGTGGTCATACAGCACCAATGCATCGTATTACATCTTTGATTACATCACGCTTTGAAGAAGCACCTGGACGTATTTTGATTAGCTGTTATTCTCAAAGTATGTTTAGAATGATGGAAATTATGAAGCTTTGTCAAAAAATGGGAAAACCAATTTATTTACATGATCAAAAGAGTAGAGTATTAGTACGTCGTTTAATTGATAAAGGTTATTTAAAAATTGATGAAAACTATTTATTAAATGATAGTGACTTTAATGATGAAATGGAAGATGTAGTCGTTTTAATTAGTGGTAATGGTAAAACTTTATTTAGAACATTAAGCCGTATTGCGTTAAAAGAAGATCCAAAGGTTCATTTCCGTAAAACAGATACCATTATTGTTGCATCGCCAATCGTAAGTGGTACTGAAAAAGAAGCGAACAAAATGGAAAATGAAATTTATAAAGAAGATGGTCGTATATTTACATTAGATTCTAAAAAGGTATTATCAATGCACCCATCAAGTGAAGATTTAAAAATGATGATTTATTTATTTAAGCCTGCATACTATGTACCAGTAAAAGGAGAATATCGTCATTTATACGCAAATGCTAACTTAGCTACTAAAACAGGTATGACTACGGATGAAGTTATTTTATTAGAAAATGGACAGGTAGCGACATTTGAAAATCGTAAATTAAAAAATAGTGATACGTATGTTAGTGTCGATGAAACTTTAATTGATGGAAAAGAAACTTGGGAAGTAGCTGGTGTAGTCTTAAAGGATCGTGAAATGCTATCTACTGATGGAGTTATGGTTGTAGGTGTTGGTGTAGACTCACGTACGAAAGAAATTATTAATGGTCCAGATGTTCAAACACGTGGATTAATCTATTTAAAAGATGCAGAACATATTATTAAAGAAGTAGGAACGATTACTGAAGATAGTATCTTACGAGCTGTTTATATGAGACAATATGATAATTTAGGTTTAAGAGCAGAAATTAGAGATCGTATTAGTCGTTATTTACAAAAAGAAACTGGAAAACGCCCGATGATTCTTGTAGTCATTATGGAATTTACTCATTAATAAGGGAGGGATTTTATGGGCATAATTAAAGATAAGCCGCGTAAAGATGAAGAAAAAAGCTTAGTGGATGAAAATATCATGCGCTATGTATATGGATTACTGATGATTACTCTAAGTGTAATTGGACTATTAAAAATTGGTTTTTTAGGAAGATTTGTAACAGGTCTAATTATCTATTTATTCGGTAATTTGTATGGAATTGTCTATTTATTTGTGATGGCAATTGCGTTATGTTATTTGTTTAATCAAAATTTTAAAGGATTGGATTTTCAATATCGCGTAGGGGCAGTGATTTTATTAGTTGTATGGATTGTCTTTGCGTCTATGCCAACTGATGAAAAGCTTTCGGGATGGAGTATTGCGGCTTCTTATTTATCGCAAGATTATACAATTCTTAATATTCCAACAAATGTTGGTGGTGGATTAGTTGGAAGTATATTAGCAAGTATTTTAACTTGGTTGTTCGCAATCACAGGAACAAAATTAATTTTATTTACATTGTTTGTTGTGGCAGTGATTTTTATTGGATATGGCGATGTATATGAATGGCTTAAGAAAGCTACCCATATGTTAATCCTATATTTAAGAAAGTACATAAATGAATTACGCGAAGTTCCAGAGGAGGAAACAGATGATTTGATTGAGCATGATTCTTCAACTCCTGATATACCAGAAATTGAAGAGGTTGTGCCTTTACAAGTGGACAAAGGGTCGCAGTTATTTGTAGATTTTGAAAATGATTTTAATCAACAAGAAAATGGTGAAGCAACAAATAGTGAAGAAACAAGTCCTAAAAAAAAGAGTCAAGAGATGATTGAAAAAATCATTGGTATCAAAGATACTTTTATGAGTTCCTTTGATATTGACTATGCGAATTATAAGTTACCAAAATTATCATTATTAAATGAAACCTTAAATAAAAAAGGTGGAACAAACCAAAAGGCAGCAGCTGAAGCTGGAACCAAATTAATTGAAATTTTAGAAGAATTTGGGGTAAAAGCTACCTTATTAGCGACACATATTGGCCCTACAGTTACAAAATTTGAGATTAAGCCTGATTTAGGAGTGCGTGTTAATAAAATTAGTTCTTTACAATATGATATTAAAATGGCACTAGCTGCTAAGGATATTCGTATTGAAGCTCCAATTCCGGGAAAAAGTGCAGTAGGAATTGAAATCCCTAATGTTGAAAAAACCTTTGTCTCAATGAAGGATATGATGCGTAGTATTCCTGAAAAATATAATGATAGTAAATTATTATTTTCGTTAGGAAAAGATTTATCAGGGATGAATATTTATGGTGAGTTAAATAAGATGCCTCACTTATTAATTGCAGGGCTACAGGAAGTGGTAAAAGTGTTTGTGTAAATGCAATTATTACTTCATTGTTAATGCGTGTACGTCCTGATGAAGTAAAATTATTATTAATTGATCCAAAGAAAGTTGAATTTACTCCATATCGTAATTTACCACATTTATTAGCACCAATTGTTTCTAATGAAGAAGAGGCAAATCGTGCTTTAAAAATGATTGTGGCAATGATGGATCAACGCTATGACTTATTTGCGAAAGCAGGAGTTCGTAATTTGGATTCTTATGATGAATATGTAAAATCACATGCAGATGTAGAATTAGAAGTTTTACCATATGTTGTGGTTATTATAGACGAGCTTGCGGACTTAATGATGGTTGCGGCGAAGGATGTAGAAGCTAGTATTCAGAGAATTACACAATTGGCACGTGCTGCCGGTATTCATTTAATTGTAGCTACCCAACGACCAAGTGTAGATGTTATTACGGGAGTGATTAAATCTAATATCCAATCACGTATTGCATTCTCTGTGGCCAGTGTTGTCGATAGTAAAACGATTTTAGATAAAGGTGGAGCAGAAAAGCTACTTGGAAATGGAGATATGTTATATTTACCTACTGGAGAAAATAATCCCATTCGTGTACAAGGTGTATTTATTAACGATGATGAAATTGAAGCAGTATGTAAATTTGTATCTTCACAAGGAAAAGCAAAATATGATGATAATTTTGTAAACCTAAAACCAGTAGAAAATATTAATCAATTATTAAATGAAAATAACGATCCTTTATATGAAGAAGTAAAAACGTTTGTCATTGAGACAAGAAAAGCTTCTACTTCACTGATTCAACGTAAATTTTCCATTGGTTATGCACGCGCTGCACGTTTAATGGATACCTTAGAATTAAATGGAATTATAGGAGAAAGTCGAGGAAGTCGTCCTCGTGAAGTTCTCGTTCCTTTAGAAGAAAATGATGTAAATGATTTTATGTAAAAACGACATTCATTTTAATAACTTAAAAAAGTAATACTTTATTGAAAAAGTATTACTTTTTTTAAGGTGAAATATAATTGTCATAACTTATATTTTAACGATTGCCAGCAAAATGCAAAAAAAAAGCCACGAAAAATAGTGAATTTGCATAAAATTCGTAAAATATCGCGTTTTTTATACCAAAATATAACAAAGCAGAAAAAATGTAAGCATTTTTCAATAAAAAAATGCAAATTTGCCAATTTGCCACATAAAGCTATTTTTGGCATAATAGCAGTGCGGTTAGGGGTGATGCCTTATGCGGTAAATTTGCCGCTTAGAAAGCGAGGTATACAACATGAATTTAATAGCGTTAGTAGGAGAGTTGGTTGAACAACCAGTATTACGTGAATCAGCAATGGGGAATCGATATGCCATTATGACATTAAAGGTAACACGTCCATTCGCAGGGGTTGATGGTAGATATGAGAGTGATGTTTTCACCGTATCAATTTGGCGTGGAATTGCCGAATCAATTGTCGATAATGGAAAGATTGGGGATAAGATTGCGATGAAAGGTCGTCTACAATCACGAGTATATGAGGGTAGTGATGGAGTAGAACGTCGTTCAT
>JAXJYR010000015.1:0-1819 GCA_036306885.1 Longicatena sp. | reverse complement strand
TGCATACTTTTTCTTTCAACATACAGATGAAAATTATGTCATGAAATATCTCAAAAAAATAGGAAAACTATATTTGCTATGGTCATTGATTTATTTACCATTTTACTTACTACAAAACTATCATTCTGGAATAGTCATGATGGTGGTTCGCTATCTTCGTAATTTTTTCTTTTTAGGAAGTCACTATCATTTATGGTTTTTACCAGCTTTGATGTTTGCGTTATATGTGGTGAATAAACTTAGTAAATATTTTAACCTAAAACAAATCCTAATGATGAGTGTGATCTTATATTTTATTGGACATCTTGGAAATATTTATGTGAATGAATTATATCAGATTCCTATTTTAGGCACATTCCATCAGTTATATATGAATATATTTGAAACAACAAGAAATGGACTATTTTTTGGAGTTCCGTTTGTGGCGATGGGATATTTATGTGCACAGAAACTAAAGCCTCAATCACAAGGATTCTGGTATAAATGGATAATGATAAGTATTGTATTATATGCAAGCGAATTTTCATTACTATGTTACTTTGATGTGATGAATGATTTAAGTAGTATGTATCTAATGTTGATCCCACTCGTTTATGGAATCTTTCGTTGGCTACAGGCTACAGAACTTACGATTACACCAAAACATGTGATGATGCGTAAAATGTCATTGTTAATTTATGTATCTCACATTCTATTTTATTTAATTATTTGTCGTATATTTGTTACATGTGATTATTTCACATTATTTGTAATTACATGCTTATTAACCTTAGGCTTTAGTAGTGGAGTGATTTATCTAGCGAAATATCTTCCCTTTTTAAAGCATTTATATGAATAAGGAGATTATATGTTAAGAGTTTCACAGTTATTATTATCACTAGATGATGATAAAAGCGTATTGGAAAGAAAGCTGATTAAGAAGTTGCATATACAGCCATCGCAGTTATGCTCCTATCGAATTTATAAAGAAGCAGTTGATGCTCGTTATCATCCAGTTCGTTTGAGCTATATAGTGGACTGTGAAGTAAAAAACGAAGCATCGATTTTAAAGAAAAAATTAAAAGATGTTACTTTTTGTGAACCGATTGTATATCACTATCCACAAAAGGGAAACCAAAAGCTAAAGCATCGTATTGTGGTAGTAGGTTTTGGTCCAGCTGGAATGTTTGCAGGGTTATTACTTGCGCAAATGGGATATCGCCCTTATATTATTGAACGTGGTGGTGACATTGAGACAAGAAGTAAGGATGTAGAAGCATTTTGGCAACAAGGCTGTTTGAATCCTGAAAGTAATGTGTCGTTTGGAGAAGGGGGAGCTGGAGCGTTCTCTGATGGAAAATTAACGGCACGAAGTAAAGACCCACGAGTGCGACGTGTTTTAGAAGAACTGTGTCGTTTAGGTGCTCCAGAAGAAATTTTATATGAAGCACACCCGCATATTGGAACGGATTTATTATGTGGGATTGTGAAAAAGATTCGTGAAGAAATTATAGCATATGGTGGAGAAGTTCATTTTCACAGCAGAATGAATGATATTCGTTATGAAAACGGTAAAATCACTGCGCTTTTAGTAAATGATGAATGGATTGATTGCGATGCTTGTATTATGGCAATTGGACATTCAGCACGTGATACTTATCGAATGCTATTACCACATTTAGAAATGAAGCCAAAAGCTTTTGCGGTAGGAGTTCGTGTGGAGCATAAGCAAGAATGGATTGCACAGGCACAATATAAAGAATCGGCACATCATCCGAAGCTGAAACAAGCGGAATATCGTTTGACAACCGCATTATCCTCGCAAAGAGGAGCGCATACC
>JAXJYR010000014.1:0-2187 GCA_036306885.1 Longicatena sp. | reverse complement strand
TATAAATACCTTAAAACATACTTTTCACTGCAAATTATCAACTCAAACCACTTCTATTCCCTCTATATTTTACATAATATACATTATGCGAAGAATGATTTTTGATATAATAAAAGACTATTTACAATCATGTAGATAGTCTTTTATTATTTTATAGTTTATCTTTTAAAGCTGATCCTGGTTTAAAGCGAATCGTTTTCTTTGGCTTAATGATCATTTTACTAGCAGTTTTTGGATTGTATCCAATACGTTCACTACGTTCTACAACTTCAAATTGACCAAAACCGTAAATATCAATTTTTTCTCCATTTAATAGAGCTTCTTCAATTTCTGCTAAAACGGCATCAACATATTTAGGTCCGTCTTTACGATATACACCTAAACGATCTGCTACACGTTCTGATAGAACTTTTTTTGTAATTGATTGATCCATTTTTACACCTCCAATTTTTCGCCTATATATGATAACATTCCTTGAAGTTCATCGCAACATTTTTTTATAATACAATTGCAATAACATTACCTTTACCTTTATTTACAAGTTTACTTAAAATATCTTGAAGTTTAATTTGCGCTGCATCAGGAATAGTTGATAGTTTTGCATTTAATCCATCTCTAATAATGTCTGATAGTTTGCGTCCAAAAATTTCAGATTCCCAAATCGCTTGATCATCTGATTCATTTTTTAATAAATAGCGAATTAATTCTTCACTTTGTTCTTTGCTACCAATAATTGGTTCAAATACACTTTCGACATCTACTTTAATCATATGAATACTTGGAGCTACAGCTTTGATTGAGACACCATATCTATTTTGTGATTTAATTAACTCTGGTGTCGATAATGAAATATCAGATAATGTAGCTGAAGCAAATCCATAACCTGTCGTTTTAACCATTTTCAAGGCACTTGCAATCGTATCATATTCTTTTTTCGCAATTACAAAATCTTGTAGTAATGAAATTAAATCACCTTTATCTTTTACATTCTCACCAATGATTTCTTTTAAAATTTCTCCATATAGATGTTTATATACTTGGATATTTAAGCTTACAGCACCAATTTCTGCATCTATATCTTGAATATTACATTGTTCAATATAATCATTTTGACAAATAATATCACGGTAGCCTTCAACTTCTCTTAATTTTTCAATTTGGGACATTGATTGTTGAATCGTCATATTGATACTTTCTTTGATTGGATGTTTATCATCTAATTTTTCAATCCATTTAGGCATATTGACATGAATTGCTGAAACTGGAAACTCGTATAATGCTTGTTTTAAGATGTTTAAAATAATAGCTTCATCCATTTTATTTGCATTGATTCCCATAACACAAGCATCGTGTTTTTCTTGTAATTTCTTTACAATATTCTGACAAGCTTCACTTTCGGGATTCTTTGAGTTTACTAATACAATAAAAGGTTTACCAATCGCTTTTAATTGTTCAATAATTTCACTCTCTACTTCCATATAAGATTCTCGTTCAATATCTGTAATTGTCCCATCACTTGTCATTACGATTCCAATGGTAGAATGATCACTAATTACTTTTCCTGTTCCAGTTCTTGCAGCTTCATGAAATGGTACAGGTTCATCATCCCAAGGTGTTTTAACCATACGCATTCCATCTTCATCCATATATCCTTTGGCTTGAGAAATTACATATCCTACACAATCAATTAAACGAATAGATACTTCCATATCATCCTCAAAATGAATCCGAGCAGCGCTATTAGGGACAAATTTAGGCTCTGTTGTCATAATCGTACGTCCAACACCTGCTTGTGGTAATTCGTCTCGCATACGAGCTGCTAGAGCTTCATCTTTTACATATGGTAATACACTTTTACGCATAAATTCACGAATAAAAGTAGACTTTCCAACACGAACTGGACCAACAACCCCTAAGTAAATCTCACCACTACAACGTTTACCAATCGTTTTTAACATATCACTGGTTTTCATAAAATTCCTCCTTATATAATCAATAATATATATGAGATAAGAAAGATAATTATGTAAAAAAACATCGTAATAGTATCTTATTACGATATATTCATATTTGCATTTAATTAGGTTATAGCGAATAAACCATATAATTTAGATATGTTCTCTTCAATATAAAATAATATTTATAAAAATCATTCTTCGCATAATGTATATTATGTAAAATATAGAG
>JAXJYR010000013.1:0-2079 GCA_036306885.1 Longicatena sp. | reverse complement strand
TCTTTACCCAAATGATGAAACAAATGCATCAACGCTATTCTTTACCATATCATGTCCTATTATTTCTATTTATGATTTCCTTCTTCTTAGTAAGTGTTTTATTATCAGGAAGTAGTTTAAATATTGAAAATATTCAATTATCAATGTTAAAGCGAGAACATCAATCACGTTTTGAAATTAAAAAATATGCAAATGACCAACAAGGGATGATTTATCAAATCGATGATGTGATGACCAAAGCAGATATGCAGCTCTTATCAAAGGATAGCGATGACTTTATTTATAGCTATTATCCGATTAATGAATATTATGCAAATGCCTATTTAGAAGGTATTTATGAAGTAGACGAAGCACCATTATATAATCAATATCCAATATGTGAATTAGCTGATGTGAAACAATTAGGGGGAAGTCAAATTGTAGGAAACTTTCCTAAAAACGATGAAGAAGTGATGATATCATATGCATTAGCTTCTACCTTCTATTCTTATAGCCCACAGGGAATGGTAGGACAACGTATTTCATGGTATGGATTACCTTTAACGATATCAGGGGTTTATTTAGATAAACACTTACAAAATGAACAATGCCTTTATGTGGTAAAAGGCTTTATGCAACAACATCCCCTTACTTCAATGAAGGTATTTCAATATGGAGAAAAGCATTTATATTATCGTGATATTCATGTTCTGATGAGTGATTTTCAAGAATTAAATCCATGGGCATTAATCTATAATGGACATAAAACCATCTATGCGATGACCTTAAAAACAAACGAAGTCATTATTGATATAGCGACAGCGATTGATTTAGGTTTTCCTTATGAAGAAATCGCTAGTAATGAAATGATGAGTTATGAAGAAAAGCTACAGCTCTATTATCAATTCATCGCCAAGTTGATTGGAAAACCTTTAAAGGTAAAAGTAGAACGTTTAGCTTCAACCATTGATACAACCTATTATCAAGAAAATAAAATCATTGCCGGAAGCCTAATTCCAAGTATGGACATTATGTTTCAACAAACAACCCTAAAACCAAAGGTATTATACTTTAAAACAGGTACGCTACAAGACTATATGGTAGAAAACTATTACATTACTAAGGTTCAATATCCATCCCAAAATAACCAACAAAGTAAAGCGATGTTGAAGGAAGTAAATGAACATTCAATGTTTTATGCTGATTTAAAAAATACCTTATTATTAAAGCTATTAGTTAGTGATGTTGAAGAACTAGGTATGTTCTTTATCAGTATGTTTTTAGTATTTGGATTATTGGCAATCTTATTATATCGATTATTAATGCGTAAAACCCTATATCATAATCGTAAGGAATTAAGATTAATTTATGGGTTTGGATATAGTTGTAAGCAAATAAAAGAAGCTTTTCAACAACGTTTTTTAAATAAAATTAAACATTATTTATTTATTTCACTTTGTGTATCATCCATTTTATTAGCAATTTATTACTTTATGATTTTTATTAAGCTATCATGGAATCCAATTATTTTTGTTTATATGTTTATTCCATGTATTATCTATGTGATTTATGGCGCATTGATGATGGTAGTGACAAAGCTGTATTTAAATCATTTTATAGGAGGGCATTATGAAAGAAGAATTTTTAAAACGAATGCAAGTATATTTAAAAGATGAATATGATGATTATTTAGCTACATTATCGCAACCAGCATATAAAGGGTTAAGAATCAATACTACCAAAATTAGTAGTGAAGCTTTTCAAGCTGAGCATATTTTAACCTTAACACCTTCTGCGATTTGTAAGGATGCCTTTTATTATGATGGAAATGAAGTGTCTTCCTTAGGGAATCATCCAGCTCATTTAAGTGGTTTATTTTATATTCAAGAACCATCAGCTTCGAGTGCTGTCGAGGTATTAGATGTGCAAGAAGGAGATTGGGTGTTAGATTTATGTGCAGCTCCTGGTGGAAAAAGCACACAAATTGCGACGAAGCTAAATCACACTGGATTTTTAGTAGCCAATGAAATCGTTCAAAAAAGAGCAATGATTTTAATGTCGAACCTAGAACGTTTAGGCTTTAGTGAATGTATGGTAACT
>JAXJYR010000012.1:0-1653 GCA_036306885.1 Longicatena sp. | reverse complement strand
GTTAATATGCGTGAAGATGAAAAATATGATTATGAACGTAGTGACTTATGGACTATGATTCAATATTTACCAGATTTCTTAAAAGATAAAAGCTTCTACATTCCCGAAGAAACATCTTCTTATGAAAAGGTATTAGCGCAAAACTTAATGAAAATCAAACGTGTCAAACGAACAAATAACCTACCTCAATTAAAACAAAAATTTCCGAAATAAGCTGGCTTCAATGTCAGCTTTTTTATTTTATCTCATTATGAAAACGCTTTAATAATCCCCATAAAAGAATTATAATAAAAATGATAAAACATACAGAAAGGAGATAAATTTATGCTAAAGAAATGTATGAAAACTTTATTGGCATTTTTGATGATTTTTAGTTCTTTATCATTAACTACCTTTGCGCAAGAAGCAAATGGTGAATTAATCATTAACGATGCTAGAATCGGTAGTGGTTTACATCAAATCACTTATGGTGGAGAATGGGGGTACAGTATAGGTTATCCTGATCGTTTCTATAATGGTGATGAACACTGGTTTGCCTTCTCAAGATATAGCGTGGGTGACCCACTTCCTTACTACAGTGTAAAATTCAAAGGTACTGGAGTTGAGGTTTACGGTGAAACACAACCCGTTCTAGGAATCTACAACATTTATATCGATGATGAGTTAGTAAAAACCTTTGATGCTTATTCATCTGAACGTGTTGAAAAAATTAAACTATTTACTGTTGATGGTTTAGCTTATGGTGAACATACTTTAAAGGTTGAATTATCAAACACTAAAAATAATTCATCTTCTCGTTGCGATGGTGAATTCGATTATATTAAAGTATTAGGATTCCAAAAAGATGTTGTGGAAAACCAAACGGTAACACGTATTGAAGATAGTATCTTTACTTCCACAAATGAAGTATTCAAAATCAAATACAACGGAGATTGGAAAGGTGAAAGTGGATATACTGATTTATTCTTCAATGGAGATGACCATTATTCTAATACCGCAGGAGATTCTTATGAATTAAACTTCATTGGTTCTCGTATTCAAATTTATGGTTCAAAACGAAGTTCACATGGGAACTATAATGTTGAATTAGATGGTGAAAGTGTTGGAACAATTCAAGCAAATCAAAGTTCTACGCAACATAAACAATTATTATTTGATTCTCAAGAATTAAGTTATGGAGATCACCACATTAAAGTAACTTTACCTTCAGATGCTAAAAAAGCGATTCAGGTCGATTGTATCGATATTACTCACGGTGCCTTAATTGCAGATTCTATTCAAATCAATGAATCTAGCTTTATCGGATGTAAAGGAATGAAATTCCAAGCAACTGCATCCTTTACACCTTGGCTAGCTTCTCCAAGCATTGAATGGTCTACAAGTGATACTTCCAAAGCGATTGTGGATGAAAATGGATTGGTAGAGATTGTTGCTAGTGAAGTTGGAGAATGTAGCGTAGTTGCTAAAATTAGCGGTACGGATATTAAAGATGAAATTCCAATTCAAATTCTTCCAGAAATGGATGCCTTAAGAGCTTATGTAGGGACAACTGCTGTAACTGCAAATCAAGAATTCTACATGGATTACATCATCAACCAAGAAAACCCAACTGCTTGGCATGAAATGGGATGGAAAGGTGATGAATTACTATAT
>JAXJYR010000011.1:0-8165 GCA_036306885.1 Longicatena sp. | reverse complement strand
TAACAATGTGGTTTTGTACTACATTTTTTCATAATGCCTTAAAATGAAAAACAGGAGCTAATTTCACTGTTTGATTTATAGCTCCTGTTAAATTTATTACACTAACTTAATGACATTGAAGCAGAGAACTTTTTTTTACGAATTCACATAGTGTTTCAAAAGAGCTATCTCTCTGCTTTCTTAAGTCCATTATAAATGTATGCCTACATAATAAAAGACTAGAAATTATCTTTACTCATAATCTCTAGTCTTGTTGATTATTTAGTGAAGAGAAGCCGATACAAAATAGTCAAAGCTACAAATCGTTACTTACGAGTTCATCATAAAGATGTCTCAAAAAACACTATCTTCTCTTCGCATATATTATACACATATAAATAAAATAGAACTAGAAGATTATATAAATAATTTCTAATTCTATAATACGAAAAGAGCTATGGTAGCTCTTTTAATAAGACATCTTCAATCACATCAAAACGTGGATGAGCTTTTAGAACCTCTGCACTTCCACAAACACAGATAACCGCATGTTCTAGCATATATTGCATATCTTTTGCTAATGCTTGAATATCCTCTTTGGTCGTTGTAATAATTTGTTGACGAAGTTGATTACGATCCTCTTCATTAATTCCAGTTAATGCATATTGATTCAACACATTAATTTTCGATGCAATTGACATCGGTGCATCCCAATGATTCATCGTTCCAATAATATATTCTTGCATTTCTCTTTCGTTTACATCAAAGTTTTTTACAAAATCAACAATTCCTTGATATACTTCAATCGTTTCTTGTAAGTTTGGATCACGATAGGAAACAATACTTCCATATCCATTACGAGAGAACACACTATAACATCCATATGCTCCACCCATAATACGAATATTTTGCCATAAATAATCCGTATCTAAAATATGTCTTAAGACTAAATAATGTCCACGACGATTTAAATGATCTTTTGGAAGCTTCGCACACATTGCGACATATTGAACTTGACTTGGTAACGTTAATCCTTTGTCTTTTAATTGTGGATCCACTGAAATATCATAAGTGATGGGTGTACGTGTGGCGCTTGGAAGAGCTGAAACAAAAGCTTCTAATTGTGGTTTTAACGCTTCATAACAAGCTTCATTTGCCCCTAATGTCATACTTAAAGTATTACTTACAAACAATTTATGGGCGATTTCCTTTGTTTTTCGCATCATTTCAGCTTTCTTTTGCTCAAAATTTTCAATCAACTGATTCAAGAAAACATAAAACATTCGTCCTGTATATTGAAGTTGCAATGCATTTTTAGATGAATGTAATGCCAATGCCTCACTTAAGGCAATTTGATGAGCACTATTTAATAAATAACTCTTATATCCACTACGTAATTCTTTTAAAATCTCTAAGAAACGCGTTTCATCTTCATAAATCGTTTCCAACAACATTTCCTTAATTAAAGCTAAGGTTTCCTTTGTATATGTTTGTAAGAAACGACTTTTTACTTCAAATTGACGTCGATAAATATCGTTTTTCAAATCTTCATAAGTTTTAATCGAAGTATAAATACCACCACTATATTTACCACATTCTTGAGAGAGCGTAACATAGTCATGTTGTTTGGTAGATAATAATCCAATCATTTCACAAAGTAAAGCACTATAGCGTAATTCTTCTAAATCACAGCCTTCTAAATCAAAAAATAAATTTAAATAGACAATACCATTCGTTTCAACATCATGATATAACACATCGCAATCATGAATCGTGCGCCATTCATTTTGCATTTTTTTCTCTTGAATATTTAATTCATCTTTATTTAATATAGGAACACATGCCTTCATTTCTTCACTATCTTCTAACGTTCTAAAGGCATCTAATTTTTGTAGCTCTGCTTGTAATTCTTGAACATCATATCTTTGTTCATAAGCACTTAATTTTGTTTTTAAGATTTGATCTTGTTGTTTTAAATAATCAATACTTGGTTTTAAAGTAATCAATGAAGCATGTTTATTGTTTAAAATACGTTCTTCAATCAGTTTTTCAAAATATCCATGCTTCGCATCTTCTTTTAATTGTTCAACCACACTTGTTAATTGTAAATGCTCTAATACATTTATTTCATGAAATAATAGTGGCATCATTAAACGACGGGTATATACAATTCCCTTTGGTGTTGTCCCAAAGTCTTCTTCACGATATCCAAATTCTAAAGAACGAATCGCAGCTTCTAACATGGAAGGTTCAATTCCTTCCTTCACTAATCGTTTTAATTCAGTTTCGACTACTTGATAAAAAGCTTCTGCCTCATTTTCATTAGCTTGCGATGCCGCCATTGCATAACATGGTTGTGCTAAATCATCGCCAATCATGGAATCACAATCACTACCGATTCCCGCTTTATTTAAAGCTAATCGTAAATATGCACATGGAGAACCAATTAAAATCGTATCTAATAATTGCATCGCGATTAAGGTTTTACTATCATGTACATCACTCATCTTCACGCTCCATGCATAATAGTATTGATTACTTTCATAACGATCGACTGGATACGCATATTCATGAACGCTTAATTGTGAATATGCTTTTTCATATACAGGATATGTCGCTGCTTGTGGTTCATATTTAGAAAAGTATTGTTCATCTAAATACTGTAAACGTTCTTCCATCTCCATATCACCATATAATACAGATACACTATTAGATGGATGATAATATTTTTGATGAAAATCACATAATTCTTCATAGGATAAATCCACAATGGCTGTTGGTATTCCTCCTGATACATACGGATAAGGAGTGTTAGGATATAATGATGCTTTTATTGCTTGGACAAAATGAAAATCGACATTTGCTTCCATTCCTCGCATTTCATTAAACACAACTCCATTATAGTCTAAAGCTCCATCTTTCAGCGTATAATGCCAACCTTCCTGTTGAAAAATTTCTTTTTTCTTTAATACTAAAGGATGAAATACACCATCTAAATAAACATCCATCAATTTACAAAAATCATGAATATTGGTACTTGCGACTGGATATCTAGTAGAATCATCATAAGTCGCAGCATTTAAATAGGTGTGTAAGCTCCCCTTCATTAAGGTATTAAATGGTTCTTTTAAAGGATATTTTTCACTCCCTGAAAAAACCGAATGTTCTAATATATGTGGAATTCCTTTATCGTTATCAACTGGTGTACGAAACGCAATACTAAATACTTTATTGATATCATCATTTTCAATACAAACTACTTTGGCACCGGTTTTTTTATGACGGTAAATGGTCCCTTGTGAATGAATATCACTTAAATATTGTTGTTCTATGATTTCATATGCGTGCATCTCATTTCCCCTTTCTTTTCTCATTTAAATACGTAAAGATACTATGCATGGCGATGTTTCCTTCTCCCATCGCTTTGGCTAATTGATATGGTCTCCCAACACAATCACCTGCCGCAAATACTCCTTTCATATTTGTTTTCATTTCACGATCTACTACGACATGCCCTTGGTTCATTTCTAAGCCATTTAATAGTACATTCGCAGCATTACTTGCTTTTAAGAAGAATACACCATCCACTTCTTTTTCTTCTTGATTGTTTAAGATAATTTTAGAAACTTTAAAACCACCTTGGATTTCTTTGATTGGTGCCTTTAAACGTTCACAATCCTCAAATTTAGAATGTGCAAATAAAGGGTAATAATACATTTTATCAACGATTTTCGCTAAGTATTCAACTTCTTCTTCCATTTCTTCATTATCACATACTACCGCAATGGTTTTGCCTTTATATAAGTTTCCATCGCAAGTTGCACAATAAGATACACCACGACCTAAAAAAGCTTGTTCATTCACCACTTGGCGTGAGCTTTCAACTCCACCAGCAATTAATACCGATTCTACTTCATACATTTCTTGATCACATAAAATCGTAAAATAATCTCCCATATCATAAATACCTGTAACTCTTTTCGGTGTAATTTCAATATTTAATTGTTTCATATGATTCATCAATGACTCATTTAATGTTTTTCCATCGACAATTCCCATTCCTGGTACATTGGCTATTTCTTCTGATTTACTAACTTTATCACTTAAACGTTCGTTTCCAAACAAATAAAAACTTTTATGACGAATCGCAGCATTGATGGCTGCACTAATTCCAGCAGGCCCTGTTCCAATGATTGCTATTTCTTTACGTTCCATCCTAATACCTCCGTTTATATACTTTATTATTTTAGCCTTTTTTCTCATTTTATACAACAAAAAGACTTTATGAGACAATAATATCAATTAAAAATCCTTCGTACTTAGATTCATACGAAGGACAATGATTTTTATTCAAATGCTAATTCGTAAATTGTTCTGATATCGTCACCAGTTAATTTCACAAAGTTTCCAGCTCCACCAATTTTTTCTAATTGTGATACCATATAAGAAACATCTTCACGTTTTGCACCTAAAGCATCCATTGTAACTGGAAGTCCAATTTCCGCAAAAAAGTTTTTCGTTGCTTCAATGGCTTTTAATGCACTTTCTTCTTTGGTAGCTTCTTCAATATGCCATACATTTTTCGCAAAACGTGCAAAACGATCAATATCTTGTTTATATACATATTTCATCCAAGATGGCATAATTACAGCTAGCCCTGCACCATGAGCACAGTCATACATTGCCGATAATTCGTGTTCAATTACATGCGATGCCCAATCTTGTTCACGTCCTACACCTACAATGTTGTTGTGTGCGACCATTCCAGCCCACATCACATTCGCACGTGCTTCATAGTCTAGTGGGTTCGCAATCACTTTACGTCCTTCTTCAATCATTGCTTGAAGAATCGCTTCACATAAGTAATCTGTTGTTGTGACATCTGGTGTATTTGTAAAGTAACGTTCACATACGTGTACCATAATATCACAAATACCACATGCCGTTTGATATGCAGGTAATGTCATTGTAAATTCAGGGTTTAATACAGAGAATTTAGGGCGAATTGCATCTCCTGTCGTTGACCATTTTAAGTTACTTTCTTCATGTGTAATAACAGAATCTCCACTACCTTCTGAACCAGCTGCCGCAATAGTTAAAACTGTACCTACTGGTAAAGCCACATCTACCGTTTTATCTTGTGCATAGTAATCCCAGAAATCACCTTCGTAAGGAACACCAGCCGCAATTGCTTTGGCTGAGTCAATGGTACTTCCTCCACCTACTGCTAGAATAAAATCAACGTTTTCTTTGCGACATAACTCAATTCCTTCATATACTAATCCACTACGTGGGTTTGGTTGTACACCACCTAATTCTACAAATTCGATATCTGCTTCTTTTAATGATTTTACGACATTATCATAGACACCATTACGTTTAATACTTCCTCCACCATAGTGAAGTAATACTTTACTACCACCAAAGCGTTTTACTAAAGTCCCACAATCCAATTCTTTTCCTTTTCCAAAGGCAAAATAAGTTGGTGAATAAAAATTAAAATTTAACATATTTTGATCTCCTTTTATTAACTTGTTTTCATTATACATGATTTAACATCAAGATTATATGTTATTCTTCAAAATCTTTTAAATACTGTGCAACCGAACGACTCATTTCTTTGGAAAAATCAGAATTATATTTTCGCTTACAAAACGCTTGCATCCATTGTTCATAGGTAGTGTTTATTGGCTTATTAGCAAACATTGATTTTAGTTGTTCACTAGATAATTCTTGATATCCATTTTCATGTACTAAATATTCCATTGGAATACGTTGTGGTTTGATACGTTCTTGTTGTTGTTTAGTTGGATAACCAAACACTAACATGGCAGCTGGAAAGACATATTTAGGCAAGTGTAATAATGATTTTTGGGCTTCACAATTTTCCATAATATCGCCAATATAACAAGAGCCAATTCCCATACTTTGGGCAGCAACCACGGCGTTTTGGGCCGCAATTAAC
This sequence comes from Longicatena sp., assembly GCA_036306885.1. Classification (GTDB taxonomy): domain Bacteria; phylum Bacillota_I; class Bacilli_A; order Erysipelotrichales; family Erysipelotrichaceae; genus JAXJYR01. Next base: position 2,221 of record JAXJYR010000011.1, on the reverse strand, counting down.
GCATCATCGATGGCTAAAAACAAATCACCAACCGCTGGTTTTCGTGGTTGACAATCTGCATCATGAAAAGCATCATACCATTTTTTACAATCCGCACAAAAGATTAAAACCAAAGGTGCAGTGGCAATAAAAGGTTGATGATCACAAGTTTCTACTAATTGTTTTTTGATATTATCATCGGTAATATCTAATATTGTATATAATTGTTGATTCCCTGCTGTTGGTGCCATTGCAGCTGCTTCAAGTATGAATTGTTTCTTTCCATCTTCAATGGGTTTATTCTCAAAAACGCGCACCGATTTACGTTCATATAACTCTTTTATCACTTCATTCATAATCTTAACTCCTTTTTGTAATATTATAACATTTATTTATGATATAAAAAAAGAATCAAAGCGTTCGCCTTGATTCTTTGAATGTTATTCTACACCTATAATAAATGAGTATACTGGTTGTCCACCAAAGTTTAATTCCACTTCAGCATCATAGTTTTCTTCGATGTAGTCTACAATTTCTTGTGCTTCATCTTCACTTACACCTTCACCATAGATTAATGTTACTAATTCACTATCTTCATCTAACATCATATCTAATAATTTACGTGTTGTATCCATTTTATCAGGGTTTGCAATGACAATTTCTTTATCTTTGATACCCATGAAGTCATTTGCTTTAATTTCTAATCCTTCATATGTTGTATCTTTAATTGCATAAGTAACTTGTCCAGTTTGTACATTCGCAATCGCATCGCTCATTTCCGCAATGTTTGTTTCAAAGTCAACATCAGGATTAAACATAATACAAGCACTTAATCCTTGTGGGATTGTTTTAGTTGGAATGACTTTAATATCTAAATCATCTAATACTGTCGCAGCTTGTTGCGCAGCTAATACAATATTAGAGTTGTTTGGTAATAAGATAATGTGTTCAGCATTTACGCGGTTAATTGCATCAACGAAATCTTCCGTAGAAGGGTTCATTGTTTGCCCACCACTAATTACATAGCTAGCACGTAATTCAGTAAACATATCTTTTAATCCATCACCAGCCGCAACGGTAATAATTGCATATTTAGATTTTTCTGCTGGTTTTGATGGTGTTGAATCTGCAGATAAAATACTATCATGTTGTTCTTGCATGTTTTCGATTTTTAACTTCACAAATTCACCATAACGTTGTCCCATATTTAATGCTTCCCCTGGAGTTAAAGTGTGTACGTGTACTTTTACAATATCTTCATCTTGAACACATACAACAGAATCTCCAATACGAGCTAATGAATCACGTAATGATTCTTCTTTAAAGTTTTTCATTCCACTTGTAGATAAGCGAATAATGAATTCGGTACAGTATCCAAATTCTTCACTTTCAACTTGTGTTGTCGCAGACGCAACTGATTTTTGTTGATCCGCTTTTTCAATCACTTCACCTTTTAAAGCTGCAACAAAACCTTCTAAGATTTTACATAAACCAGCTCCACCTGAGTCAACTACTCCTACTTCTGCTAAAACAGGTAATAATTCAGGTGTACGATTTAATGATTCAATCGCTTCATCATACATTTTTTGCATTACTTCTAAACAAGTAACACCTGCTTTTCCACAAGCAAAAGCATAAGTATAATCAGCAGCTTCACGAACAACTGTTAAAATCGTTCCTTCTACTGGACGCATAACTGCTTTATATGCAACACGAGAACCATTTACCAATGCGCTAGCTAATTGGAAACCATTGATTTCCTTCATACTATCTACACCTTGATAAATACCTCTAAAAATCTGTGATAAAATTACCCCAGAGTTTCCACGTGCTCCCATTAATAATCCTTTGCTTAATGCTTTCGCAATATCGCAAACATTATCACTATTACAAGCAAGTGCATCTTTTACCCCTGCATTAAATGTTAAAGACATATTTGTCCCTGTATCACCATCTGGTACTGGGAAAACGTTTAATGCATCAATTTCTGTATAATCATTGCTAAGCTTGTTTGCACCATTACTTAGCATTAACTTCCAAATCTTACCATTAATCATATTTATCAATCATCCTACTTCATTACTTTTACACCTTGTACAAAGATGTTCACTTTTTTAAATTGAAGCTCTAAGCTTTTTTCTAACATATATTTAACACGTGTTTGAACTTCACGCACAACTACTGAAATTTTAACACCGTGAGAAACAATAATATATAAATCTAATTCTAATTCACCTTGTTC
>JAXJYR010000010.1:0-16667 GCA_036306885.1 Longicatena sp. | reverse complement strand
TGATTTACAAAATGAAGATGAAACTATTTATGAATTTGAAGTCGAAGAAGATTGTGTGATGGATATGAATCTTACCATTGATTTTAAAGATGATGCAACAAAAGATATCTCAGTACAAGTCATTAATGAAGCGTATATGCAAGATTTACTAAATGGATTGATGGGAAATGAAACATCTGGTAAAACATATTGTGTATATGGAGAAAACGCAACAGTTTCAACGAAAACATATCAATTTCACCAACAATATAAAATGGAAAAAGGTGTTTATTGGTTCTCACTTGCATGTTTAGGAGAAATTGATTATGAAAACTTTGAACAAGCACCTGTAAAAGGAAAAGCTAAAGTAAAATTTTCAATTGAAGAAGACGAAGTTCAATATATTAAGACAAAATATACTTTTAAAGAAAGTGAATGGTTTGAAACAATTAAACCTATTACACTTACTACAGTAAAAGGCTTCAAATCTCCTTTATCATCTGAATTGTTATTTGTGGATGGATCAGAACGTGTTGGATATACTTTAAATGGATTCTATGTATATCGTAAACGTGATGATGCATGGTTATACGCAAAATCTAAAACAGTGTATGATCCATTATTTGATGAAGAAACAATCGAATATTCAAGCTTTAAATGGTATCCATTAGGTACAGCTCCAAAAGGATATGAAAGATATGCTGTTGGTTCTACTTTGAGTGATGCAATTGGTGGTGATTGCTATGCTACAGAAACGATGAAAAATGGGGATCAATTAATTCATCGTGAAGTATGGACAGCAAATACTTATAAGATTCGTTATCATGCCAATACAGGTGGAAAAGGAACGATGAAAAACTCATACTTTACATATGATAAAACAAAAAAACTTCGTGCGAATACCTTTACACACAAAACAAAAAAATTCAAAGGATGGAAAGCTAAATACTATAATTGGTGGGCAGATACAGATATGTGGTATTACACGAATGGTAAAAAATCTGGCTGGTATGAAGAAGGGCAACAACCAAAAGGATGGACTAAATACGTCTTTAAAAACCAAGAAAAAGTAAAAAATCTAATTACTGATCAAGATGCAGTCATCCATATGTATGCTGTTTGGCGATAATCTAAAAAGAAAAGGTCACAATTGTGACCTTTTTGTTTGTTTATGCATTTTTTTGTTTTTTCGCATCTGCCAATTTGGTTTGACGACGGTTTTTAATATGTTCTGGAATTGGTGTAATATCACCAGATTTTGTAAGTGCCCATTTTGTCGCAAGTGGACCAAACATTTCGTAAATTAAGATGGCAAATAATGTAATGTTACGAATTAAGTTTCCAGGTTCACCTAATTGCATCGCAGTGGTACACATTCCTAAGGCTACTCCAGCTTGAGGGAATAAAGTAATACCTAAATATTTTTGAATGTTAGGTTCACAATGTACTGCTTTCGCAGAGAAAAATGTCCCAAAGTATTTACCTAAACATCTAAATACAATATAAATAAGACCAATTAAAACAATAGCCCAATCACCAAATACGCTTAATTCTAATTCTGCTCCGCTAATAACGAAGAATAGAGCGAATAATGGCGATGTCCATTTATCAGATGCAGTCATTAAGTCATGTGATAAAGGACAAATATTACAGAATACAGTACCTAACATCATACATACTAGTAATGATGAGAAGTGTACATGGATTCCAGCTACATGGAATTCTAACATTGATAAAGATACTGTTAATACAACAAAGGCAATGGTCATATTTAAACGGTTTGTGTTAGAGTTAAATAATTTTTCTAATTGTGTTAATAACCATCCCATGAAAGCACCAAGAACTAAGGAACATACGATTTCAACTAAAGGATTTATAATAATCGAAGCGAAATCAATGTTTCCTGAAATCATTGTCTTACTAATTCCAAACGAAACTGCAAAGATGATTAATCCTACCGCATCATCTAAGGCAACGATCGGAAGTAATAAAGAAGTTAATTTACCTTTGGCTTTATATTCACGTACAACCATTAAAGTGGCTGCAGGTGCTGTCGCTGTAGCGATTGCACCTAGTGTGATCAACTGAGCAACGCTGATTTTATCAGGCATCATAAAGTATAAGGCTAATAAAGCAAGATCAACAAATATAGTAGCAGTTAAAGCTTGGAAAATTCCGATAATAAACGCTTGTTTTCCTGTGTTTTTTAATTCTTCTACACGGAATTCATTTCCAATCGCGAAGGCGATAAAACCTAACGCAACTTCAGAAATCATGTGTAGTGAATGAACATCTTCCATTGATGTAAAACCAAGTCCTTGAATTTGTAAAGCACCCAAACAATATGGGCCAATTAACACTCCGGCAATCAGATATGCTGTTACTGCGGGTAATTTAAAATTTTTAAATACTCGTGTTAATAGTAATCCGGCTAGAAGTGCAATTGAGACAGATAAAAGTGTCATAAGCATTCTCTCCATTTCTATTTTATACAAAGGAAAAGTATACGCTTATTTATTGTTAGTTTCAAGGCTGTATAGGTATGAAAAATAGTGATGATTTTGCATTTTTTAACAATATATAATATAAATGCTATAAATGACAAAAAGCGGATAAAATCCGCTTACGTCTGTCTCTGAAGAAAGAGTTTTTGTGGTTGTAAAGTTTTTATATGTAGGTTAGCTATCTCTAACTTCTCTTATAGTATATATGAAAAGTTAGCCTAAGTCAACACTTTTAATAAAAAATTTTAGGAAAAAGAAAAGGCTGTAGCAATACAGCCTTAAGCTTATTTAATTGTTACTGCTTTTGTGTTTGAATCTTTAGTATAAATATTTGTTCCGTTGTATGCTTTGTATCCACATACTTTGAATGTATATTTTTTACCAGATTTCAATTTATCAATTGTAACATTTGTTGATTTTGTTGTAGTTACTTTTGTGTAGTTTTTACCATCAGTTGATTGGTATACATCGTAATAGATAACACCTTCAATTTTTTGCCATGAAAGCGTAGCTTTTTTACTACCTGCAGTTGCTTTTAGTACTGGAGTATCGTAAACAGATGTTCCTGACACAATATTTGATGAATCAGTCATTACACGATCTTTAGAGTCATAACGTCCAGCTTTTACAATATAGCTGTAATCACCTTCAGGCATTTCACTTGTTGTATAAGTAAAGACATCTTTTCCTAATGTTAATACTTTTTTGAAGCTATCTTTTCCACGTTTACGATAAATGATGTAACGAGTTGCTCCATCGATTTCACTCCAGTTTAAGACAAATTTTGTTTTACCAGATTTTTCCATCGTTAATGTTGGTTTACCTTCTAATTGTGTGATAGCGGTAATAAATTCTGATAATTTACCTTCAACTGCACCATCGACTGCAGTTACTTTATATTTGTAATCTTTACCTGTTTTTTGCGTTGCTTTGAAGCTGTTAGTTTTACTTGAACCATGTAATACATATTCTTCACCAGCTTCGGTTTTACGGTAGATATTATAAGTTTTAGCACCTTCAACTGCATTCCATGTTAATAAAACTGTACTATAGTTTTGTTGTTCTGCTTTAATGTTACGAACAACATCTAAATCACGTTTGTAAGTTGCTTTGATTGTTACATCGCCTGCAGGCATGATAAATTTTGTACTGTCACTAAATGGTGCCCCAACAACCACATTATCTGAAACAACCCATTGATCAAATACATATCCAGGAGCTGGTGTTTCCGCTTTAATAATTACACGTGTACCTGCAGTTGCTTTTTGCGCAGAACTAAATCCATTTTCGATTGAAATATTGTAAGTTTTTCCTAAGTTTGCAGACGCACCTGATACACTAAACCAGTTGTAAGAGTTAAAGTCACCAATTCTAAATTCAATTGGATTTTTTCCATCAGTTCTTGAAGATGCTAAACCTTCAACACCTGATGCTTTTTTCATATTATAAACACGTTCGAAAATAGAACCTGTCATACTTCCACCATTTACTACTACGTTTGTAATGTTGTAAAGGGCTTCAACGTTAACACTACCTGCATTTACGATAAATTGGTTACAGTGACCAGTCATAATATCTTGAGAAATAAAGCTTCCACCATTCATAATAATATCAGAACTTCTATCACTACTTAATCCTCTTGTAACGATGTTACCACCATTAATCGTAACACCACCAATACTACGGATTCCAACATCTTCTCCACTGGCTACATATAAAGTGGCATCTTCATCACCTTCAAATGTTAAGTAAGAACCAGAAGCCCCACCAATCGCAACATAAACACAATCTCCATTGATCATTTTGATACTGTTGTCACCTTCTAGTTGAATAACTAAAGGGATAAAAGTACGTAAAGCATAACGATAGTTTTCAGTTACACAAGAATCTAAAGTAGGTGCCATCATGTCTAATTGATAGTTATGTAATGTTAAGTATCCTTCACTTGCATAATAAGCATATCCACCAGTTTCAGGTTTAGTTTTAGTTAAATCTTGAGAATTACTTGGTAAGTAATAACCAGGTTTTAAATATACACCATTTAACCAAACTGGTTCAATTAAAGAGTAGTTTGCCCAAATATGAGTGTCTTTTGTTCCCATTTGAACAGTTGTTTTTTCAGCTTTTTTGTCATCAAATTTAACTCTTCCTTTATAAGCCCATGAGTTAAATTTCATACCGTCAATTTCAGCTGCCTCAACCGTGAATTCTTCACCATTTTCTAAAATTGTAACATCATTTCCATTTTTGTCATAGGCTGTACCATAGGTAATTGTAATCGCTTTCGGTGCAGCGGAAATGGAAATCAACGATGGTGTCATCAGACCAAGTGACATCAAAATAGATAATAATCCAATCATTAATTTTTTCATATACAATCTCCTTCTTTCTTTCTATTATTATATCTAATTTATCGAATACAAGCAATAAAAGGAAAATTTATTCACAATTTTTTCAAGTTATACTTCATAATTTTATATAGAAAAAGCAGTAAGCCATAATAGCTTTACTGCTGATATTTAGTGAGAATTTTTTTGTTTATTCTTTTTCGGTTTCCAATATAAAGGAACCATTAAGATTAAAATTGGATAAATTTCTAAACGTCCAATTAACATTGCACCAGATAGAATGATTTTAGATAAATCAGAGAATGGTGCGAAGCTTCCCATTGGACCACAAATTCCTAAACCAGGTCCAATATTAGATAAACATGCGACAACACTTGTAAAGGTTGATTCAAAATCAAATCCATCTAATGATACGGCAAGGACACAGAAAGCTAAAATTAACATATAACATCCAAAGAAGGACAAGATTTGGTTTACGGTTTCTTCAGGGACAATTTTTCCATTCATGGTAATCGCATCTACTTTTTGCGGGTGAATTAATTTTTGTAAATCCATTTTTACTTTTTTAGCGACAATCATAATACGTGATACTTTAATACCACCACCAGTTGAACCAGCACTTGCTCCCATAAACATCAATAGGAATAAGATGATTTTAGAAAACGTTGGCCATAAGTTAAAGTCGCAAGATGAATACCCAGTAGTCGTAATAATTGAACCGACTTGGAAAGAAGAATAACGAATAGCTTCTAGGAATCCATCGTACATTGGTAATATATTGATTGCAATTAATACAATGGAAATGGCGATAATTCCAAAATAAGTACGCATTTCTACATCCTTAAAGGCTTGTTTAAAGTCTTTAATTAAAATGAAGTAGAAAATATTAAAGTTTACTCCAAATAAAATCATGAAAATGGTAATTACTGCATCAAAATAGGCATTATCATAATATCCAATGCTTGTGGCCTTGATTCCAAATCCTCCAGTACCTGCAGTACCAAAGCTATGACATAGGGAATCAAATAATGGCATACCACCAAGTAATAATAAGACAGTCTCAATAATCGTCATTACCATATAGATTTGATACAAAATCATTGCCGTTTGTTTTAAACGTGGTACTAATTTTCCAATGGTAGGACCAGGCACTTCCGCACGCATAATGTGCATGGTACGCTCATTTGATTTGGGAATTAAAGCTAAGACAAAGACAAGAACTCCCATTCCACCAACCCAGTGGGTAAAGCTACGCCAAAATAACATTCCATGAGTTAAAGCTTCAACATCTGTTAAAATCGATGAACCAGTTGTGGTAAATCCTGAAACAGTTTCAAAAAAGGCATCAATATAAGATGGAATTTCACCTGAAAAGTAGAAAGGTAAAGCACCAACCATGGATACCGCAATCCATGATAATCCAACCGCAATCATACCATCTTTGGCAAAATAAGCTGATCGTTTGGTTTTGATTCGTGATAAAGGGATTCCGATCAGTAAGGCAATCGCAATAGTTAAGGCAAAGGCTAATGTTCCACCATCTTGATAAATAAAGGTGACAAATAATGGTAGGAGCATCAATAAACCTTCAACCCATAAAACATTACCTAACATATTGGCAATTACATGCCAATTTAAGCGAAATAATCCTTTTTTAATTTGCGAGAACATCATTAAGCTCCCTTAAACCATTTAAGCGTGTAATAATTAAGACTGTGTCACCTTCACGTACAATACTATTACCGCTTGCTAATTCAGAGACACCTTCGTGGGTGATATAACCTACAATGATACCTTCTTTTAAGTTTAGTTGGCATAGCGGTTTATTTAAGAAACTACAATTACTTTTTACTCTAAATTCTAGAACTTCGACACGAGCATCTACTAAGTGAATCATTGATTCAACATTAGAACCATATGTATTTTGAATCGCACGAACATATTGAATGATTTCATCAGCTACAATGTTTTTAGGGGTAATGGTTGATTCTAAACCAAGCTTTTCTAAAATGAATCCAAGTGTCATACGATTTACCTTAGGAATGACTTTACGAACCCCTTGACCACTAGCAAACATGGACATAATAACGTTTTCTTCATCATTTCCAGTTAAGGCAATAAAGGCATCATGTTGGTCTAAACCTTCTGACATTAATAATTCATGATCACTACCATCACCTTGAATAATTACTGCATCTTCAAATTCTTCTAATAATTCTAGACAACGTTCTTTTTTCTTTTCAATCAATTTTACGTTACATCCCATATCAATTAAATTACGCATTAAATAATAGGCAATTTTTCCACCACCAACAATCATAATGTCAGTTAACTTACGGTTTTTAATTCCAATATATTGGAAGAATTTTTCTAAATCACGGGTTGAGGCTGTCACAGTAATTTTATCATTTGGCATAATAACGGTATTACCAGTTGGAATAATTACTTGATCACCACGAATAATTGTCACAACTAAAACTTTAATACGATATGTTTTATAAATTTGTGATAAAGAACGATTAAGTAAAGGGGAATTAGGGGAGATTTTAATCTCGGTCATAATAACACGACTTTTCGCTAATTTATTTACCTTTAATGCACTTGAAAAAGTAAGGGCAGTCGTAATTTCACGAGCAGCCGCAAGCTCAGGATTAATATGCATAGATAATCCTAATTCTTCCTTAATATAGTTCATACTTTTTAAATATTCAGGGTTGCGAATACGGGCGATGGTGCGTTTTGCCCCAATCTGTTTTGCTAATAAACAACATGTAATGTTCATTTCATCCGTAGAAGTAGTCGCAATTAATAAATCTGCTTCATTTACTCCTGCTTCTAATTGGACATCAACACTAGCACCATTTCCATGAACACCTACAACATCTAATAAATTTAAAGTGTTTGTTAACACATGTGGTTTATTATCAATGATTGTAATATCATGTCCTTCTTGGTCCAAAGAACGAGCAATGGTAAACCCGACTTTACCATCACCGACAACAACAATTTTCATAAAAAAGTCTCCTTAATTTTATACATTATATATTTTACAACTAAATATTCATTCTTCCCATCTTTTTTTATGAAAAGCAGAAGAGTTTATGATTTATTTATGATTTAAATATGCTTTTTCTAAAATATTACATATTTCTTGGCGGAAATTACTTGGTTCTAATACTTCAATATAGCTAATATATTGAAGGACAAAATAGGTCATACCTTTTTCAGTACCATTAATATAGGCGTAAAAATGTTCGTCATCGCATGGTTGAATACTAACTTCATTACCACATTCTTCAATTACATAATCTAAAATTCGTTTATCACATTTTAAAGTGTAATGAAATTCTTCTCCTTGATACATTTTCATTTTATTACGAATATATTGATAAGGAGCTTCACTTAAAGTAGGGAACGCTTGATCTGTTTTAAAGAGTTCTACATTTTTCATTTTTTCAACACGGAAATGAACAATGCTATTACGTTCATTACTTCCAGCAATAAGATAGATATTATCATTACTACATATTACCGCATATGGTTTTACAATATATGGTTCAGAACGATTAGATTGTAATTTTTTATTTAATCCATATTTTAAATAATGGAAGGTAATAGCGCTGTGTTTACGAATAGCTTCTAAGATAACTTCAATGTTTAAAAAGAATTGTTGAGAATTATTTTTAAATGGTTGTTTTTTATCATGGAAGCCACTAACTTGTCTAAGTTCTTTTTCATCATAAATGCTTAGCGTAGAAAAGATTTTCTTAATTAAATCATTACTTGCCTTTGCGGATAAATAGTGTGAATGATAGATTGTGTTTGTGATTAAATGTGCTTCATATTTCTCAAATAAATGTTCGTCTAAGTAGTAACAATATTCATTGTTATGACGGATTGGTCCTTTGATATCATATTCAAAGTCGATGAGCGTATTTAAATGACGACTAAAGGTTTTACGATCTACCTCAATATGATAGTTTTCTTGCATATAATGAATGATTTGTTTGCGTGATAAAGGATGTTCGCTATCGGTATAGCGTTCTAATATTTTTAGTAATGCAAGTAATGTTTCTTTTTTATTCATGTTTAACCACCTCTTGTAGTTATTTTAACATAAAATATGAAGTGTGGGGGAATTTTTTACACTGATGATTTTTTTACCCAAATAATATTTTATAATATGAGTGTCGAGAAAATCGGGAGGAATTAAATATGAAATATATTACAATTACTGGATGTGACCACTATTTAGGTGTACAAGTATTAAGAGTGAATCAAACATTAACTTTAAAGAAAGATTTAGATAATGAATATGATGGTGAAGCGATTGCGGTTTATTTAGAAAGTGGAATGAAGGTTGGCTATGTCGCAAATAGTATTTATACCGTAGCAAGAGGAACTTGTAGTGCTGGTCGAATTTATGATAGCTTTGATATGAGCTGTGAAGTGAAAGTATGTTTTATTATTGAAGATTGTGCCATCGCCCAAGTGCTACCAACACAAGAAGCTTAAAAAATAATGTGATTTCATTAAGAAATATTGTTGCCTAAATAAAAACATGGTAAAATACAGCGTGAAATGCATGGAGGTGACGACATGAAGAAAATCATGCTGTGGATGATGATTTGTTTACTACTAGTAGGTTGTGGCTCTTCTTATCCAAGAGATGAACGTAAAGGGGAAATTATTCAAATTACGTTAGATGAGGCAATTGCGAAAATGGAGCAAGAAGAGGAGTTTGTAGTAGCATTTGAAACCGATTTGTGTTCTTATTGTCAACAATTTCATTCAGAATTCGATGCATATATTGAAAATCATCATGTTGTCTTGTATCGTGTTATGTTAGATGAAGAAGCACGTAGTGAAAATGAAAATTTAAGAATCATCAATAAATATTTTCCTACCTTTAAAACAACACCAGGTGTATATTATGCCAAAGGTGGATATGTTGTTTCTTCATTAACCGATAATCGTCGTTCTTTAAATAAAGATGATATTGAAAAATGGGTTGTAAAACATGCATTAGATGAAAAGAAATAGGTGAGTAAGATGAAAGAAACAAACGAAAAAAAAGTTTTAGAAACAAATGGTAAAGATGCATCAATGCTATTCTTTGTATTAGCAGGACTTATGGTTTTATACATGGGATTCTCATTATATACAAGTTGGCAAACATTTGCTTCTTATTGTGAAAGCTATAATTATAATATGGCAGATCAATGGATGACAGGATTCTCTAGTATTTTAGCAGCAGTAGTACCTTGTTTGGTATATGCTTCTACTTTATATGGAATTGGATTATTATTAAAAAAAGATAAATAAAAAGAAAAATGTTTGTAAAGGTCAAAGATTGATTTTTACAAACATTTTTTTTTAGGAAGCTATGGGGAAATAAATTAAGAAAAAAAACAGAAAAACACTAAAAAATCTTAGGGGTTTAATGCTATAATATAGCATGTAAAGGTTTGCAATACGAGTTTTAAAGACGATATTTTTTATTGTGCTGAAAAAAGTATGGAATTTAAAATGAGGTTGTAAGACCTAGAAAGGAGCACTTTATGAAAAAATTTACTAAATTTTCAACTTTAGCATTAAGTGCAGCTATGGCTTTCACTTCGGTATTTGGTGGAGCTGTTGCGTTAAAAGCTGCTGAACCTTTCACTGGTTCTTTAGCTAGCGTAGATTCTGCCAAAGCAAGTGGAAACATTGTTAACGTTTCATTTAACGGTGGAGCTGTTAATGCTAAAATTACGTTCTTAGAAGGTGACATCTTCCGTTATAACGTAGACCCTTCTGGAACATTTGCAGAATATGCTGACCCAGGTTATGCAGGATATACTGGAAAAATCCAAGCACAACCAGACAATAGTGATCACTATTCAAAACCAGCTGCTTCTGTAAAAGAAACTGAAACTGCATTTGAAATTGGAACTGAAGGTGGAGCAACAATCGTTTTAGAAAAAGCTACTGCTAAAATGTCTATTAAAAATGCATCTGGAGAAGTTGTTATGAGCGAAAAAGAAGCTTTAACAATTGGATCTAAAACTGTTCAAAAATTAAATACAAATGATACTGAATACTTCTTTGGAGGGGGAACTCAAAACGGACGTTTCACTCACAAAGGACAATCAATTAACATCAAAAATGAAAGTTCATGGACTGATGGTGGGGTAGCTTCACCAAACCCATTCTACTGGTCAAACGCTGGTTATGGGGTAATTCGTAACACTTTCAAACAAGGTGTTTATGACTTTGGTTCTGTTGACAGCAGCACAGTTAACACAACTCACAATGATGCAGAATTCGATGCTTACTTCTTAGTAAGTGATGTAGATGGGGTAGCTGCAACTGCAAATGAGTTACTAAACAACTACTACCATGTAACTGGTAACCCTGCACTTCTTCCTGAATATGCATTCTATTTAGCACACTTAAACTGTTACAACCGTGACGGATGGCAAGAAAGCACAAACGGACGTGGTTGGGTATTAGAAGATGGAAAACTTTACAATGAGTTAGGTATGGGTACTGGATACGTACTTCCACAAGGTACTTATGCTGAAACATTAAACAACATCGCTCCAACAGTTGATGCTTCATTATTTAAAGGTGTTATTAACGAAGACACTTACAAATTCTCTGCACGTGCTGTAATCGATGGACACGTTGCAAACGACATGCCTTTAGGATGGTTCTTACCAAACGATGGTTATGGATGTGGATATGGACACAACGGTTACTACCAAAAATCTGCTACTACATTATCAGATCGTGAAACAGTTATTAACGCAAACGTTGAAAACTTAACACAATTTACTGAATATGCAGAAAGCTTAGGGGTACGTACTGGTCTTTGGACACAAGCTGCTTTAACACCTGACCAATCAGAAGTAGATGGTGGATACAAAGGTTACCAAACTCTTAGTGACTTCCAAAAAGAAGTAACAGTTGGTGGGGTATCTGCACTTAAAACTGACGTTGCTTGGGTAGGTGCTGGTTACTCAATGGGTCTTAACTCTGTAAAAGATGGATACAACATTCTTGCAACATCTGACAAACGTCCTACATTAGTATCTCTTGATGGATGGGCTGGAACTCAACGTTATGCTTCAATTTGGACAGGGGACCAAACTGGAGGTAACTGGGAATACATCCGTTTCCACATTCCAACATACATTGGACAAAGCTTAGCTGGAAACCCTAACATCGGAAGTGACGTAGACGGTATCTTCGGTGGTAGTGCATTAATCACAACTCGTGACATCCAAGCAAAAGCATTTATTCAAACAATGTTAGACATGGATGGATGGGGATCAAAACCTAAAAAACCTTACATCGATGGTGACCCATATGAATCAATCAACCGTATGTATTTAAAACTTAAAGCACAATTAATGCCTTACTTATATACATATGCAATTGAATCAGTAGATGGACTTCCAATGATTCGTGCAATGTTCTTAGAAGAAGAAAACGAATACACATATTCAACTGCAACTCAATACCAATTCATGTATGGAGATAGCTTCTTAGTAGCTCCAATTTACCAAGACACAGCAATGGATGAAAACGGAAATGACATCCGTAACAACATTTACTTACCATCAACTGCTGACACATGGATTGACTACTGGACAGGTGAACACTACAAAGGTGGACAAATCGTTAACAACTTCGATGCACCATTATGGAAACTTCCATTATTCGTTAAAAACGGATCAATCATCCCAATGTACGAAGAAAACAACAACCCTATGGAAGTTAGTGAAACAAACGAAAAAGGTTTAGACAAATCTAGACGTATTGTGGAATTCTACCCATATGGAACAACTTCATTCGACTTAGTTGAAGATGATGGTATTACATTAGAATTTGATGCTGATACAAACTCTCGTGACTACGGTGGACGTGTAACAACACAATTCACATCTGTAGTAAACGGTGATGTAGCTACTTTAACTGCTGGAAAATCAAGCGGAACTTACGATGGATATGAATCAAAACGTCACTCTACATTCGTAGTAAACGTTACGAAAAAACCTACTTCATTATCTGCTAAAAACGGAAGTGAAAACTTAGCGCTTGTAGAAGTTGATTCTTATGAAGCATTTGAAGCAGCTGCTGCAAACAACCAAGCTGTTTGGTTCTACGATGAAGCTCCAAACTTAAACAAATACTCTGCTGATGATGAAGCATTCAAAGATGTAGCAATCACTACTTCTCCAAAAGTATATGTTTCATTCACAAAAACAGATGTAAACAAAAACGCTCAAACATTAGTAATTGAAGGATTTGAAAATGCTACAAACCTTCCAGCTGATAAAGAAAACAGTGCATTAAGTGCACCAGCTAACTTAGCAGCTGCTGAAGAAACAAAAACTCCAACAAGCATTTTATTAACTTGGGATGCTGTTGAAGGTGCTACTGGATATGAAATGATGGTAGATGGAATTCTTTACAACGTTGGTAACGAAACTGCATTCAACCACTCAGAATTAGCTTACCACTCTACTCACACTTACAAAATCCGTGCAATCAACGCTGATGGATTCTCTGCATGGTCTGATGAAATGGAATCAACTTCTTTAGATGACCCATGGAAAGACACTCCTAAACCTCAATCAGTAAACTGGGAAGGTGGAATCTACGGTGGTTATGTAGCTGATAAAGCATTCAACAACGAATTCGAAGCTGAGCAAGGATTCCACTCTGGTGGAAATGACATGGGTAAAGCTCTTGTTCTTGACTATGGATTAGGATACCAATTCGAAAAATTCGAATACTACCCACGTCCAGACGCAGGAAATGGAACTGTTACTAGAATGACAGTTACAACATCTTTAGATGGTGTACACTGGACAGATCCAATTAACGTAACTTGGGCTCGTGACAACAGCATGAAAACTGTTCAATTAAACCAAAAAGCTCGTTTCGTTAAAATGGTTCCAACTGAAGCAGTAGGAAACTTCTTCTCTGCAATCGAAATTAAAATGTACAAAGTTGCAGATACTAGAGGATTCGCAATCGGTTCTATCGCTCCTTGGGGTAATCCAGCACCAACAGATGCAGACTACACTAACTTAGATAACTACAAAGGTCTTTCTAAATTAGACAACCCAACATTCGATACACAAATCGAAAACTACGGAGTAGATATCAACATGAACGGTATCTACGATGTATATGACTATGCATTCACAATGTTCAAACTTGATGGTGGAACAAAACAAACTGGAAGCGTAGCTGGAAATGCTATCTTATTAGCTAGCAAAACAACTGCTGCTGAAGGTGAAACATTCACAGTTGACGTATATGCTGACAACGTGAAAAACTTAAACGCTATCGGTCAAGTAATTGGATACAACTCAAACAAAGCTGAGTTTATCAAAGTACAACAAAGTGCTAGAATTTTAGGTATGACAAACTTATCAGTAAACAAAGTTTACGATGATGCTAACGCTTCATACTTCAACTTAGCATTTGTTAACCGTGGAAACTTAAAAACATTCTCAGGATCAGGAATCCTTGCTTCTATTACATTCAAAGCAAAAGAAGACATTACTATTGCTGATGTAGTTGATTTATCAAAAGTTACATTAATGGGTCCTGACTACTCTACAGTAGTAACAACTGCTGCTGAATCAGAACTTCCTGAAATTCCTTCAGTAAGCGTTACAAACTATGGACGTAATGACTTCAACATCACAATGACAAATGATGTATTAACAACTGACTCTGGAAACAACGTTGAAAAATTCATCCAAGGTGGATCTCAAGCTAGCTACGATATGTTATTCAACGGTGAATTTGGACGTGAATTCGAGTTCTTATGGGACATCGATGCGAACTATGTAGATGGAGCAATGCCAGCTCACATTACATTACCATTAACAATGACATTTGACTTAAAACAAAACGATGGATTAAACATTGTGAAAGTTTATAACTCAAACAAAGGAAATGGATATGTAACATCTGTTAAAGCTGTGATTAAATATGCTGATGGAACAACTGCTGAAGACACTAAATCAATTGAAGCAGCTGCGGGTGGAAACCAAGCATTTGAATTCAAATTTGATGAAACAAAAGCTGTTGACAAAGTTGATGTAGTAATCTTAAAAGCAATCACTTCTCAAGGTGCAGATGCTAAAGACATGATGACGCTTGCTGAAGTTGAATTCGCTAAAGAATCAAGTGTTCCTGTAACTGGAATTGAATTAGGACAAAACGAAACTGAATTCTACGCTAACGCTTTAGTTGACGTAAATGCTACAGTTCTTCCTAACAATGCAACAAATGGATACTACACTGCTACATCTAGTGATGAAGAAATCGTTTCTGTAATTCCATTAGCATGGGCAGATGGTGTATCTTCAATCAAACTTCGTGGTAACAAAGCTGGTACTGCAACAATTACAGTAAAAGCATTAGGAAACGAAGAAATTACTGCAACATACAACGTTACAGTTATTGATGGTGTAAACACTGCATCATTAGAAGCTGCATTAGCTAAAGCTGCAAACTGTACTGACCAAACTTACACAGGTGGTTCATTAGCTGCATTAGAAGAAGTTGTAGTAGCTGCAAAAGCATTATTAGATAGTGGAGAATACACAGAATTCGATATCGAAAAAATGGCTGCTGATCTTGAAGCTGCAATCGAAGCTCTTGAATACTTACCATTAAACGATGCTGGATTAATCAACACAAGTGCTGATACAAACATTAAAGTAATCGGATTCTCTTCTGAATGTGAAACTAGCAAAATCGAACCAGGTGAAGCTGTAAACACATTAGATTACGATGATGCTACTCACTGGCACACTAACTACAACACTGATTTATACATGCCTCAATACATCGATTACGATTTAGGTGAAGCATATACATTAACTGACGTAACATTCTTACCACGTCAAAACGGTACAAACGGTGATATCACTCGTGCTGAAGTATTAGTTAAAGTAAATGAAGGTGATGAATGGACAAGTGTTGGAGAATACTCATTCGCTAACGAAGATGGATTATTATTAAACCGTACTTCATTCAAACGTATGGGATTCGCTCCTGTATCTGCTCGTTATGTAAGAGTTAACGTATTAAACGCAACAGGAACAGAAGTAGACAAATTCGCATCTATGTCTGAAATTCGTTTCTACCAAGCTGCTGCAAGAAAAGAAGCTCCTGCTAAAGTTGAAAACGTTAAACTTACTCAAAAAGATTACAAAACAATCAACGTGAAATGGGATGCTGTTGAAGGTGCTGAAGCATACGAAGTATACAGTAAAACTGCTGATGGATCTTACAAATTAACTGCAACAGTTGATACAAATGCTGCTAAGATTACAGTTAAAACAGGTAAAAAATACAGTGTACGTGTACTTGCAGTTGTTTACGATGGTGATGAAGCGTTAAAAGGTGACTTCTCTGAAACTAAAGACTTTGCAACTCAATTAGAAGGTAAACCAGAACTTGCTATTGAAAAAGTTTCTACAGCTAAATTCAAATTAAAATGGACTTCAATTGATGGAGCTACACGTTACATCATTTACCGTAAACGTAACGATGACAAAATGAAAAAAGTTCTTACATTAGGATCTAAAGACTTAGAATACACAACAGCTGAATTACCATACGGTGACTACGAATTTGTAGTAAGAGCTGGACGTTATGACTCTAAAGATCGTGTAATGACTGATGGAAGTAACAAAGTTACAGGTACTGTAGAAAAACTTGCTCCTTCTATTAAGGCAACAGCTGGAACTAAATCAGTAAAAGTTACATGGAGCAAAATGGAAGGTGTAACACACTACCAAGTTTACCGTGCAACAAG
>JAXJYR010000009.1:0-12724 GCA_036306885.1 Longicatena sp. | reverse complement strand
GTACGTGGATACAAACAATACAAATCAGGAACTGATATTAAATATGTTGTATATACTCCATATTCAACAATTAAATATGCTACAGTGAAGTAATGAAGAAAGGTCGAGGCATAATTTGCTTCGACTTTTTTTATGATTGATGTACGAAAAAACATGAAAAATACGAAAATATGTATAAAATGGTAGAAAATAGAAAAAAATTAAATTTTCTGTAAAAATTAAGAGTCTAAACTTTAAAAACAAAAGAAACAATATGTACATAATTTGTATACTCAAACATGATAATAACATGGTGTTGGAAAAGTTTTATGTAAAAATGTAATAGTTTTACAATGAAATTGATGAAAATTTTGTAAAATGATTGTTTTTTACGGAAGTTTAAGGTATAATACACAGTATCAGAAATGATAGGAGGGAAAGCTTATGAAAAAGCTATTAACAATTGCTGTTGCTGCTCTGATGACTTTAACACTAGTTGGATGTGGAGGATCTAGTTCTTCTGCTAGTAAATTAGTTGTTGGTACACTAGAAATGAACGGTGACTTCGTTGAAGGAATCACAAACAACAGCTATGACAAGGATGTTCGTGACCTTATTCACGGATACAACCCAGTAGTTGTAGACGCAGATGGTGTTCTACAATGGCAAACTCAAGTTCTTGCTGAAGAACCAAAAGCCGTTGAAAATGAAGACGGATCAAAAACTTACACAGTTACAATTAAAAACGACCTTAAATGGAATGACGGTGAAGCAGTAACTGCTAAAGACTACGTTATTTCTTACCTAGCTCGTTCATCTAAAGAATGGACTGCTATTGGTGGATCTGGTCAAGCAACTGACTTAGTAGGATTCGAAGCTTACAACGAAGGAAAAACTGATGAATTCGAAGCTATTAAATTAATCGATGACTACACATTCTCTGCTACAATCAAAGCTGAAAAATTACCTTACTACTGGGACAAATCATTCGTTTGGGTATACCCAATGCCAGTACACGTAATCGCTAAAGATGTAGAATTCAAAACTGGAGAAAAAGGTGGAGTAGCAATCGCTAAAGAAGACATGGCTAACATCGCTACTTACATTAAAGATGAATACGTTAAAAACCCTACAGTTACTTGTGGAGCTTACAAATTCATTAGTTTCCAAGACAAACAAGTTTCTTTAGAGAAAAACGAAAACTTCATCGGTGACTACCGTGGAGAACTTCCAAAAATCGACCAAATCGTTATTAAAACTGTAAACGCTGATAAAGACGTTGACACATTAATCGCTGGAGAAGTTGACATCGTTAACGGTGTTATCGAAGGTGAAAAAATTGAAAAAGCTGAAGCTGATGACAACATCCAAACTTCTGTATACGCTCGTAACGGTTACGGAAACATGCCAATCGCTACATACTACGGAGCTACTAAAGAAGTTGAAGTACGTCACGCTCTTGCTTACTTAGTTGACACTACAAAAATCGCTACTGCAGCTATGGGATCTTACGGTCTTCCATGTTACTCTGACTACGGTGCAGCTCAAAAAGTTTATGTAGACAACAAAGAATGGGTTAACGAAAACTTAAACAAATACGCTTACTCAGTAGAAAACGCTAACGCTGAATTAGACAAATCAAGCTACCGTTTCGAAGCTGATGGAAAAACTCCATTCGATGCTGCTAAAGCTAGCGAAGATTACTTACGTTACAACGAAAAAGGAGAAGTATTAACTATTTCTCACTGTGGTTCAGAAAACAACGCTATCACTGACAACATCAAAACTCAATTATTAGAAAACGCACCTAAAGCTGGGGTTAAATATGAATCAACAATCACTGACTTCGCTTCATTATTAGATGCTTACTATGCTAAAGGTACTGGAGATGTTAGTTACAACGTATACAACATGGCAGTTGGATACTCTGAAGTACCTGACCCAGAAGCTGACAACCACTCTAAATGGGCTTCTAACTTAGGTGGATACAACGCAACTGGTATCGCTGATGCTGAACTTGACAAATGCATCGAAAACATCAAAGCTTGTACAACTGAAGAAGAATACGAAGCAGCTTGGAAAGAATACCAAAAACGTTGGAACTACTTATTACCAAATATTCCTACTTACACGAACAACTACTACGACTTTGCTAACAAAAAAGTTGTTGGATTCAAAACAACTCCATTCCGTAACTGGGCAAACGAAATCTGCTTATACTCTATTGACTAATAAGTGACGATTTAAAATAGTAGTATAGTTATGAACTAGGGGAGAGGATAGCAACTTATTCTCTCCCCTTCATCATGTATATAAAACAAAAAAAACGAGAGGGGTAATATTATGCTTAAATACACAATTAAGCGTATTGTATCGATGATTCCGGTTATCCTTATCATTTCGATGATTCTGTTTGGTATTACAAAATTAATGCCAGGGGATCCAGCGAAAATGATGGTTCAAGGTGGTAGACCAGAAACTTATGAACAACGTCTTCAAGCTGCAAGAGAAAACTTAGGACTTGATCAAAGTATTCCTGTACAATACGTAAAATGGATGACAAATATCGCAAAAGGTGACTTAGGATATTCGTCAAACTACAAAACAGAAGTAGTAAATGTTGTAGCAGAACCTTTAAAAAACACAATTGCGCTTAACTTTTTCGTAATGGTGTTCTCATTAGGAATTTCGATTTGGGTTGGGATTGTATCTGCTGTTAAAAAAGGATCTTTCTTCGACCAATTCTGGCAAGTGTTCTCACTTGTTGGGATGAGTGTTCCTACATTCTTTATTGGTTTATGTTTAATCTTCGTATTCGCATTTACTTTAGGTTGGTTCCCATCTTTTGGTATGCCAGAAGCTGGACTTCCAACAGGAGAATACATTTTACAATGGTTTAGACACTTAGTTTTACCAGTAACTACATTAACAATTGTACAATTAGCAGGTACACTTCGTTATGTACGTAACGCAATGTTAGATGTATTAAGTCAAGACTTTATTCGTACAGCTCGTTCAAAAGGGCTTAGCAGTAAAGTTGTAATTTATTCACACGCATTCCGTAATGCATTAATTCCAGTAGTTACAATCGTAATTAACCAAATTAGTGCATTATTCTCTGGATCTATGATTTCAGAATCTGTATTCCAATGGAATGGTCTTGGATACATTCTATTAAACGCGTTAAAACAACGTGACTTCTGGATGATTGTATCAATGAACTTATTCTATATTGTAATTTACTTAATTTCTAACTTAATCGCTGACTTATGTTATGCATTAGTAGACCCACGTGTTAAATTAGACTAGGAGGATGACTTATGAGTAAAAAAGAAAAAAAGAATGGATCTTTCCTAGGAAACTTATTTAAACGTACTGTAACTGGGGAAAGTAAAGAACTAAACGTATTTGAAGAAGAAGCAATTAAAACACCTGGTCAGGTAATTTTTAACAACTTTATTCACAACAAATTCTCTATTATCGGGATTGTTTTATTCGTTGCGATTTTCTCATTCTGTTATGTTGGTGGAGCATTCTATCCATTAAAATCAACATACAATGAACCAATTCTTCAAAACTTAGCGCCTGGACATGGATATTTAGAATTCCCATCTGAATTAAACGGTAAAGATATTGTAAACATTAGTAGTGGTATTACATTCTCTGTTGCCAACACTGCAGATGGAGAAGTATATGTTTGGGGTAAAGATATTGATGGTGTCTTAGAAGTTCCTAACCAAATTAAAGGAAACGCTGCGATTGTAGCTGCTGGGGACCGTCACATTACTGCTTTAACTACAAATGGTACTCAACTTGGTTGGGGACAAGATGTTCGTCAACAAGCTAACATGCCATTAGAAGCTAAATATCAAATGGATAGCGATGAAAAAATCGTAAAAATGACTGCAAACGACAAATACTCTGCAGTTGTTACAGATAAAGGGCAATTAATTATCTTCGGGGCAACTGGAGCGAACTCTATGGATTTCGTACCTGCTGCAGTACAAGGTAAAGTTGCTGACTTAGATGGAAACAGCTACAACATGGTATTAATCTTAAAAGATGGTACAATTGGAACTGTTGGGGTATCTGGAAACGAATTCTCTGCTGTACCTGAACATTTAAAAGATGGAAGTACTAAAGTAGTAAAAGCTAAAATGTCTTTCAACAATGGTATTGCATTAGATGATCAAGGTAAAATCCACGTTTGGGGAGCAAACGACTACAACTTGAAAAAAGGTATTCCTGAAATCAACGAAAAAGTAGTTGATATTGCTGCTACTCGTAACTCTTTATTTGCAGTTGGAGAAAGTGGAAAAGTATATGGTTGGGGAGATAACTCTTTAGGAGAATTAAACATTCCTCAAAATATTAAAGCTGAAAAAATCTTTGCAAGCTACTTCCAAGTATATGCAATTGATGAAGCTGGAAATGTTCATGCATGGGGTAACAATGGTTACTACTTAGGAACAGATATTCAAGGACGTGACTACTTAACTCGTTTAATGCACGGTGGACGTGTAACATTAGTAGTTGGGGTTATTGCCGTAATTATTGAAACTGTTCTTGGTATGTTCATTGGTATGATCGCTGGATTTAAAGGTGGACGTGTTGATAACTTATTAATGCGTTTTGGAGAAATTATTTCTTCTATTCCATTCATGCCACTTGTAATTACATTATCTGCGTCAATTGGAAACAACATGACTACAGATGCTAAGATGTATCTAATTATGATTATTTTAGGTATCTTATCATGGCCTGGTATGGCTCGTTTAGTACGTGCACAAATTTTAATTGAACGTGAAAAAGACTTCGTATTAGCTGCTCGTGCGTTAGGTATTAAAGAGGCAAGTATTATTATTCGTCACATTATGCCAAACGTATTGAACATCTGTATCGTAAATATGACTTTAAGTTACGCAAGTAAGATGTTAATGGAAGCTGCTCTATCATTCTTAGGATTCGGGGTAGTAGAACCAATGCCATCTTGGGGTAACATGTTAAATGCTGCGCAAACTGCAACTGTAATTCAAAACTACTGGTGGCAATGGATTACTCCTGCTGTCTGTGTATGTATCGCTGCATTAGGGGTAAACTTAGTAGGGGATGCCCTTCGTGAAGCACTAGATCCAAAAGCAAATGAAAAATAGGAGGGAAATGAAATGAAATTAGTAGAAATCAATAATCTCCACACCTATTTCGAAACAAAACGTGGATTAATCAAAGCTGTAAACGGTGTAACACTATCTATTGAAGAAGGACGTACACTAGGTGTCGTTGGAGAATCAGGAAGTGGTAAATCACAAACAGCAATGAGTATTTTAAAACTTTTCGAAAAAAACCAAAAAATTTATGAAGGTGAAATCAAATTCCAAGGGAAAGTAATTTCTGATTTAAGTGAAAAAGAAATGCAAAGCATTCGTGGAAACGATATTTCTGTTATTTTCCAAGAACCAATGACTTCACTAAACCCTGTATTTACAGTAAACAAACAAATTTCAGAAGTTTTAATGCTACACCAAGGTTTATCTAAAAAAGAAGCTGAAGCACGTAGTATTGAAATGTTAAAACAAGTTAAAATCGCAAACCCAGAAACAGTTAACAAATCTTACCCATTCCAACTTTCAGGGGGAATGCGTCAACGTGTTATGATTGCGATGGCACTTGCTTGTAAACCAAAACTATTAATTGCCGATGAACCAACAACAGCTCTTGACGTTACTATTCAAGCCCAAATCTTGAAACTTATGAACGAATTAAAAGCTGAAACTGGTACAGCAATTATGTTCATTACACACGACTTAGGGGTAATTAACCAAATGGCTGATGATGTTGCCGTAATGTACTGTGGACCAGTTGTTGAAACTGCACCAGTAGATAACATCTTCATGGACAGTGAATACATTCACCCATATACTGAAGGATTATTAACATCAATTCCACGCTTGGATACAGATAAAAACACTAAGTTAGATGTAATTCCTGGGGCAGTACCTCACCCATTAGCATTACCTAAAGGATGTAAATTTGCTCCACGTTGTAAATATGCAACAGAAAAATGTCAAAATGAAGAACCAACAATGGTAGAAGTAGGACCAGCACACGCTATCCGTTGTTTCTACCCAGTAAAAAGAGGAGGGAACAAATAATGGCTAAAAAGTTAATTGAAATCAATAACCTTCGTCAATACTTCCCTGTTAAAAAATCTAGTATTTTTGACAAAAAACAATTGTATGTAAAAGCAAATGATGGAATCACTATCACAATTAACGAAGGAGAAACTTACGGTTTAGTAGGGGAATCTGGATGTGGTAAATCAACATTAGGACGTGTATTACTACAATTATATCCACAAACTCGTGGAGATAGTATCTACTACGGTAGAACTGTATATGAATACAAACCTGCATACTATGGAAAAGCAGTTGCTGATGTAGCTAAATTACACGATGCTGTAAAAAAAGCAGAAGCAAAAAGAAATCCAGCTGATCCAAACCACGCAGGAGATGATGCTCACTTAAAAGCATTAAACCACTTATATCGTATCTGTGGTGGTCTTGCGTTCTCAACAAACTATGCAGAAGTTTCATCTGTATTAAAAGAAGAATACGAAGCAGGTTGCAAAGTTGCTGAATTAAAAGCAAACAACCAAGATGCAACTGCAGCTGAAAAAGCTCACGATGAAATCATTGCTAAAATTGAAGCAATGAAAGATGAATTCCGCAACAACGAAAACTTTGCTGAAGTTGATGCAATGTGGGGACACGGAATTGATTTAACTCGTTTAACTGGAGAAGAAACTCGTGTTTTACGTGAAGATTTACAAATTATCTTCCAAGACCCTTATTCTTCATTAAACCCACGTTTAACAGTTGGTCAAATTATTTCTGAACCACTAATCGGGCAAAACAAATTCAAAAAAGGAAGTCAAGAATTAGAAGATTACATTATGGAAGTAATGGAAAAATGTGGTCTTGCACCTTACTTCATTCACCGTTACCCTCACCAATTCTCTGGGGGACAACGTCAACGTATTGGGATTGCTCGTGCCTTAGCATTAAACCCTAAATTCATCGTTTGTGACGAAGCTGTATCAGCTCTTGACGTTTCTATTCAGTCACAAGTATTAAACTTATTACAGGAATTAAAAGAATCTCAAAACTTAACATACATGTTTATTTCTCACGACTTAAGTGTAGTTAAATACATTTCAGATCGTATTGGGGTAATGTACCTTGGAAACATGGTTGAAAGTGCAAAAGCAGAAGATATGTTCGCAAACCCACTTCACCCATATACAGAAGCATTAATGAATGCTATTCCAACTACAGACATCAACAATAAAGAACTTCAGATTCTTGAAGGAGATATTCCTTCTCCTGTAAACCCACCAAAAGGATGTAAATTCCACACTCGTTGTAAATTCGCAACTGAAAAATGTGCTCAAGAAGTTCCTGAATGGGTGGAAGTTGAACCAGAACACTTTGTAGCTTGTCACTTAAGAGGAGTGAAAAAATAGTGGGGTTCCGCAAAGCGAAAGAATTAAAACATAGATTAGACGAAGTAGATGAGGATAAATTAAAGGACGTAGAACTCGAAAAAGGTGATATTCCAGCGATGATTATCGCGGCGATGTTAACCTTTATCCCTCCTATTCTCGTGGTCTGCGCCATCATATACTTTGTTGTCGCATTAATATTTCTAAGATAATAATTGAAAACAGTATCTGCTACAGGTACTGTTTTTTTATATAAACTACCATTAAAAACGTAAAGATTAATAAAAGGTGGTAGATTCATATGAAAAACAATAAACTAGAAATAGAAATGAAGAAATTGGCAGAAGAATATCATTTTAATTTATTTAATCTACAAAATAATGATGAACGAATCCCTATCTATTTAAAAAAACGCGAAATGATTCAAAATACATTATTAAAAATGAATCAAGAAGAAAGACTATTGATTGCTTTTATCTTTTTATATCCGGAAGAAAAAAATATAATAGAAAAGCGCTATCAAAAACAAGAATATGAAATAAAGAAAAACTTAGCGTTGGTATCATTCTTCCATTGCTTAAAACAATAAAAAATGTTATTATAAACTAAGAGAGAATAACATTGTATAAATGATGACAAAGTTTCTCTGCTATTAACAAACTTTTATATTAGTTACATAAAAGAGGAGGATGTATTTATGTTAAAAGGTATTGCGGCTTCAAAAGGTATTTCTATTGCAAAAGCTTACAAACTAGTTTCACCAAAAGTTGAAATTGTTAAAAAAGAAGGAAATCCAGCTGAAGAAGTAGAAAAATTTAATGCAGCTTTAGAAAAAACTAAAGCTGATATCGAAGGGGTAAAAGAACGTGCTGCAGCTCGTTTATCTGCTGAAGAACTTGCTGTATTTGATGCTCACTTAATGATGGCAGGTGACCCTGACTTCGCTGCACAAATCGTTGCAATGATCGAAAAT
Organism: Longicatena sp.; assembly: GCA_036306885.1. GTDB lineage: Bacteria > Bacillota_I > Bacilli_A > Erysipelotrichales > Erysipelotrichaceae > JAXJYR01. The sequence continues at coordinate 4,271 of JAXJYR010000009.1, read as the reverse complement.
GACAAAGTTAACGCAGAATACGCTGCTGAAACAGTTGCTAACATGATGGTTACAATGTTCGAATCAATGGACAACGATTACTTCCGTGAAAGAGCAGCTGACATTAAAGACGTTACTTACCGTTTAAAATGTAACCTATTAGGATTAAACATTCCTGATTTATCTGCAATTGATGAAGACAGTATCATTGTTGCATTTGACTTAACACCAAGTGAAACAGCTCAATTAAACACGTTCGTTAAAGGATTTGCTACTTGTATCGGTGGAAAAACGAGCCACTCTGCAATCATGGCTAACTCTTTAGAAATTCCTGCAGTAGTAGGATGTGGAGATGAACTTTTAACTTCTATCGCTCACGGTGATACTATGGTTCTTGATGCAATCGATGGAAACGTTATCGTTAACCCAAGTGAAGAAGAAGTTGCAGAATACACTGCAAAAGCTGTGAAATATGCTGAAGACAAAGAAGCTTTAAAAGCTTTAATTAACGCTGAATCAATTACAGTTGATGGACACCAAGTTGAATTAGCTGGAAACATTGGAGGATACAAAGATGTTGAAGGTGTATTAAACAACGGTGGAGAAGGTGTAGGATTATTCCGTACAGAATTCTTATACATGGACAACGACCACTTCCCAACTGAAGAAGAACAATTCGAAGCTTACAAAGCTGTATTAGAAGGTATGGGTGGAAAACGTGTAGTAGTTCGTACTCTTGACATCGGTGGAGACAAAAAATTAAGCTACTTCGACTTCCCAGAAGAAATGAACCCATTCTTAGGATACCGTGCAATTCGTTTATGTTTAGATCGTAAAGACATTTTCCGTACACAATTACGTGCATTAATTCGTGCATCAGTTTACGGTAGATTATGTATTATGTTCCCAATGATCGCAACTGTTGATGAATTCGTAGCTGCTAAAGCTGTTTACGAAGAAGAAAGAGCTAAATTAATCGAAGAAGGTGTTGCTGTTGCTGACAAAATTGAAGTTGGTATGATGGTTGAAATTCCAGCTGCTGCAGTAAACGCTGACAACTTCGCTAAACACGCAGACTTCTTCTCAATCGGAACAAACGACTTAATTCAATACTCAATGGCTGCTGACCGTATGAGTGAACACGTATCTTACTTATACCAACCATACAACCCATCTGTATTACGTTTAATTAACATGACAATTAAAGGTGCTCACAAAGAAGGTAAATGGGCTGGAATGTGTGGAGCAATGGCTGGAGAACCATATGCAGTACCTCTATTATTAGGTATGGGATTAGATGAATTCTCTATGTCAGCTACTCAAATCCTTGAAGCTCGCCGTATGGTAAACGGATTAAGCAAAGCTGAAGCTGAAAAATTAGCTGAAGAAGCATTAGCTTGTTCAACAGCTGATGAAGTATTAGCATTAGTAAAAAAAGCTGTAGCTTAATTCACTAATATCATTTATATTTATTAGAAACTAGAGGCAAAATAACCTCTAGTTTTTTTATGTGACGAGCATGGTATAAATCTTGGTGGTGCAAGTCCACTATAGGAGCGTTCAACTCTACCGCCAATTATTAGATAATATCATGGTTTGAATAACATTACGTAGGAAATTAAAAAAGAAGTTGTAAAAGATGTGCAGAACGTTGGGGAATGAGATATCGCTAGAAGGAAAAAAAAAGCTATATTTGCTCATTGGAAATTTGGAATTTCACCTTCGGTTGGATAATGAGAGCCATGTAAAGAGAGAGTTTCGCGCAGTGAAATATGAGAACAGAATTTTAAAATTAAAATTCATTCTAGTCGATTTTTTTTAAATAATGTTCTGTTTGTTGTACATAAAAGTGCATATTCATTCCCATAAAAGTGCATTTTTGTAATATGGTTGTTGTGTTCTATACAATGATATGTTATATTTATATTAGAAATATAGAAATTTATGAGCTCTAGATTAAATATTTCAAACAGAGACAAACTATAAAATGTCAATAGTAATATATAATTAAATTTTTTTAGTTGTTTGTCCTAATTTAGAAGTGCAATCTAGTTGAATTAAAGTTTTAACTATAAAATTAGGTTCACTTAAAGTCACAAGGAGTGATAGTAAAACCTTCATTCAAAATGAAACTATAATTTTAAATATAGCGAGCAAAAGCAAGAGAGTATTTAATCTTTATTGATTTTTGCACATATTATACGAGGGGTGATTAACTATGAAAAAATGAATATAATTTTGTTATTATGTTTATCTATGTGCTTTTTGTTAATTGATTCTACTAATGAATTTTCTTGTATACATGCTGAACAACATGTAAAAATAGAAGATAATAATGAAATTAGTTATGTAAATGAATATGATGTGATGGTTAAAGAAAAAAAGATACACAAAATAATTCATTAGTAATTACTAAGACAACAAATCATAAAACCTATGAGGAACTATACTTAGAACGAGCAAGACTTGATGAGAAAACATTAATCAATGATTATGCTTATACACTCGAGCAAGTGAAAATATTAAAAGAATATGACGGAAGTCCAATTGAAGAAAACCCTCAACTAGCACGTGCTTCTGCAATATTATCAGCTAGAATATATGCAGGTGGATGTTCAAATACTGAACTTAACGTAATGGCTGAATGGTCTTGGTCAAATGCACCGATATTGTCTGGCCCTGGTGTTACAGATAAAATATCATTTAGATGGCAAGGAACTAACTTATCTGGATCTCCGATAAATTTAGTTGATAATGCTTCCACTTTTGCTATGATTTATTATTATAAAGGCGGTTCTTATGTTACAACCACATCAATCAACAGAACATTAAAAGAACCTTATGGTGCAGCAGAAATGCCAGTTAAAATGCAAGTGAGTACTGGTACAGCTTTACGTGGTACTGTAACATCTACATTAAGAAATAGTGGTTCAGCAAAAATATTAGAAGCAGGAATTGTATTTGTATATGGACATTGTAGTATTTTAGATAAATCAATTAGTTCTGCTTATAAGTCTTGGCCGTCTTTTACATTGAGTGGTGGTTCAGTAGAAACAACATTAGTAAAACGGGTGACAAATACTGGATCTGTTTTAAATTAATCTATGTATGAAAGTATGATTTTTATGGGAACTTTATTTTATTTATTTATATTTACAGTTGGTACTTTATTAATTATGTTTTCGCAATATACAGGTTTAGGAATCCTTGTTTTTTCTGGTTTAATTATTATACTTCCTATTACATTTGATATCTATCTGCACGATAGAGACAATAAAGTAAGTAGATATCTTGTTTTAGTTAATATAGCTTTCCTGTTTTACATATTTTTCTTATTACTAATTAAAAATTTTACAGGTGATGTAAATAGATCTCAAACATGGGCCACTTGTTTGTTGTATCTAGCACTTGGGGGATTTGGATTACCTTTTATCTGTTATAATTACCAGCAAATGATATCAGATAATTCGATTACTCTGTTTCAAAGATTCAAATATTATTTATGGACGGAATTATTTGCTTTTTCAATGATTATCGTTTTTTGTGGTTAAATTAATAGTATGCACCTTTTATATTATAATAAAGTAATATAAGAGGTGTTTTTTATTTTGTTTTAATGTCTATTGTTTTTAAAAGATATTCTTAAATGAATGTTTTATAATGACTTTGTAGTTTTGTATTTTTTTATGCTATAATGATTACACATATATCAGAAGGGAGAAGATATATATGAAACGTATTATGGTAGGACTATTTGGTTCCTTGATGTTAATGGGATTATGTTCATTGCTTCCAGTTCAAGCAAATCAATTAAAAAGTCCAGTGACACAGTTTCCTGTAACAATACAGGCTGCCAAAACCATCAAAAAATCAGGTGGAAAGTATTATGGATATCGCGATGGTAAATTAATGAAAAATACTTTTACCACTGTAGATGGTTATTACTACTATTTTAACGACAAGGGGATTGCGATTACTTCACAATGGAAAACCATTAATAGTAAAAAATACTATTTTGGATCAAATGGTAGAGCTTATACTGGTGCAAAAAAAGTAGGAAGCTATATTTATGGTTTTTCTAGTAGTGGTAGCTTATTAAAAGATTACGGATACAAAAAAATTGATGGTAAATACTATTACTTTAACAAAGATGGTAAATCTGTAAAAGGGTTCTATAAAGCAGGTAACAACTATCGTTACTTTAATGGGGATGGTACAGTAGCGACAGCGCAATTTAAAACTATTAATAACAAATTGTACTACTTTACCAAAGATGGAGTAATGTGTACATC
>JAXJYR010000008.1:0-1252 GCA_036306885.1 Longicatena sp. | reverse complement strand
CTTGTTAATTGAGCTGCTTTAAAAGCTGCCATTCCACCAGTAACACCTAAGACAATCGTTTTTGCCATAATTTTTTTCACCTCATTTGGTATTTTTTTCTAATCTATTATAACGCAAACGATATTCTATCACAAGAAAATGTAATGAGTTTGTGAAAAACTGAGCAAAAAAAGTTATAATAAAGAAAAGAGAGCGTGATGTAAAAATGAAATTAGTAAAAAAAGAAATGATTCATTGGATGGACCAAAAAGCAAGTAGTGACTATGGAATTCCAACGATTTTATTGATGGAACATGCAGCCCAAGCCTTATGTGATGCATTTATTCAGCTTTATGATCGAAATCAAAAGGTATGTGTTGTATGTGGGCCTGGAAATAATGGGGGCGATGGCTTTGCGTTGGCACGTTTGTTGTATCAGAACCAATATTGTGTATCCGTATATTGCCCTGTTTTACCTGATAAAATGAGTCAAGATGAATTTATCAATGCGAAAATGGTAGAAGCCTTAGAAATACCGTATTATCAAACCTTTGATGCATTTTTAGAAGTGTTAAAGCAATGCGATGTAGTGGTAGATGCTTTATTTGGGGTAGGATTATCACGTGATATTCAAGGTGATTATGCGGATTTAATCAAGACGATTAATCAAGGTGAAAAAGCTGTTGTCAGTATTGATATACCAAGTGGAATTGATGGGACAACAGGTTTCAAAAAAGGACATGCCATCATCGCCCACCATACTTTAACCCTTGCGGCCTATAAACAAGGATTATTTATCAATGATGCTAGGAAGCATTGTGGTAATATTCAATTGTTAGATATTCAAATACCTTCAAAACTAATGAATGAATGTGAAGGTGCGAATGTGATAGATGAATCTATAATATTATCACAATTACCAAAACGAATGCCTTATTCACATAAAGGAAGTTATGGAAAAGCACTTATGATTGGTGGAAGTATGGCGATGCATGGGGCATTAACTTTAGCTGCCAAAGCTTGTCTACAAAGTGGAATCGGGACCTTTACATTAATGGTGCCAGACTGTATTTCATCAATATTAGCGATGAAACTAGAGGAGTGTATGTTATTATCAGCACCATCTAAAGATGGATATTTCGATGAACTAGCCATTTCTTTATTAAAGGAAGTTCTTCCACAATATGATTTTATCGTGATTGGAAATGGAATGGGAAGAAGTGATACTTGTCGCAAAATGGTAGAAGCAGTGTTACAGAGTGATAAACCATGT
>JAXJYR010000007.1:0-6320 GCA_036306885.1 Longicatena sp. | reverse complement strand
TTTTTCACTAATCCAGCAATTCCTGCTTTTAAGCGTTCAACCATGGCGTCTACATCAGCTTGCGTTGGGCTACTTACTTCAAACAATACTTTAGCTTCACTCACAATGACTAGTAATGCTTCTGTCGTTTCATTTGTATATTCACCAGAATATACTAAAACTTCTGCTTCTCTTACTACTTTATCAAACTCTTCTGTATTTACTGCTGGTGTTTCTGGTTCTGCAATTGGCTCAGTACCATAGAAACGAATTTCAGCCATTGATGCGAATTTGTTTAATTGAGAGTCAGCACCTGATTTTGTTACCACTACTTTTACATAACGTGTATTGTTAGGGGCAAAGGCAGCACGAATAAAGTCTGTACGGTTTAATAATTTTGCACCATCATTATCAAAGTTAAATCTTTGCATGAAGTGTAAGTCATTTACATCATCCCCAACATATACTTCCATTTCAAAGATATCTCCATTGTATCCTGTTGTTCTTGGAAGGAATGTAATATCAGTTAAAGCATATTCTTCACCTAAATCATAAGTAATTGATTGTGGTAATGTAATATCTGAATTTGACCAATCTGAGTGCCAAATAGAACCAGTATTGTAGTCTAATGTTTTATCGGCAGTTTCGCCTGGATATCCAGATGAAGAAGTAACTACTTTTACCGCAGAGTTAGCTGATTTATTAATCAAGTTTTCATTTAATAATGGACGATATTCTAAGTTATCCATGACTTCTTTTAACATATTGTACATTGTATCAATGTTACTTTGTCTAAAGTCATCACCTTCATAGAATGCATCTACAGCTTCAATGGCATCTTCTAAATCAGCATAGCTTTCTTGTGTAAAGACATAATCTGTAGCATACAATTGTACTGCTTCTTCTAATAATGCATCTAATGCACTTGTATCACCATTGATTAAATCTAATGCTTTCAATGCATTTTGTAGCGAAATTCTAACTTCATCCACTGTATCTTGAGCAGTTGATGCTTTGTTTTCCACAACATCTTGTGCATATTCTAATACACTTTCTAATTCGCTAACACTTTCTTCTGTATATAAATCCGCATCTTCTAGTGCAGCTTGTGCTTCTTTCATGACATTTTCTAATGCTTTTGTTAACGCAACAGGTTCTAACATTTCACGAACATCTCTTAATGATAAATATAATTCATCAATTGTTTGAGCAGTAATACCAGGAGTATTAAGAACCGTTTCTACATGATCTAATGAATTGTTGAAGCTTTGTACTGTGTGAGTTGTATATCCTGAAGTATCAATTTTTCTTAATTCTTCAATGTAATCACTGGCTTTATTTCCTAATACATCACTGATATATACTTTTAATACCGTGAATGAGTAAGGTTTTAATGTATATGTACTATTAGCACTTAAATTTCCTGATTCATATTTCATCACAACATTATCAGGATCTTCTAATGTGTTTTCTGCATCAAATGTATCAGAAGCAGTAGTATAAGCCATTACATTTGCAGATGCTGTGTTATATCCATTCGCTGCAATTTTTACTTCCACATCTTGTCCTGCATAGTTTACTAACGCAACATATAAGTTGTTTAAGTCATCTTTGGCAGTCATTGCATATAATGTCGCTGTATTTAAGTTATTTACAGGGGCATTCGCAACACTTGTTTCTAAAACTTTTGTTCCATCAAATGCTGTATTATATACTTCAAAAATGTTTGCACTTGGTGTTGAGAAGAATTCAAAGTCTCCTGTTCCCGTTTTTGTATCCGCATTTTCTTGAGCTACAGCTTGAATAACTGCTTGTTGTGTAGGTCCTAATGCATCAGCACCAGCTGAATACCAGTCAACTAAACAGTGTTTTTGAATATATGGTGAACCTGCTTCTACATATCCCATAATTGAACGAGCAATGTATAAGGCATGTGCTTGTGCTCTTACAAGTGGATCGGTACTTCTGAAGATACCAAATTCAGAAATAACTGGTACTTTCGTGTTGTCATATTGACGCATGTTATTAACGTAGTTTTTCACATCGTTAATTTTGTTGTTTGCACGATTAATCGCATCGTTATAGAATGTTAATTTACTAGCTTCTGATGAAGAACCACCACTTGGAGTACCTGAATAAGGGTGAATTGTTAATCCATCATATAGGCTATCGTATCCTAAGTTATGCATTTTGTTGATGAATCCATTTGTTTCATAACTTGAATATACATATACTTTATCATTAGAACCTTCAGCTTGGTTAATCGCATCCATTGTTTCGCGCATTGCACGAGAAATTTGAACGAATCCATCACGTTGTACCTTGTAATCTACTTTTACTTGTTGTCCTTTTGGTGGAATCATACCGTGTACACCATCACCAAAAGTAATTTTTCCATTACGTTTGTTCACATGACATACTTTATCAGTTGCAGAGGCAGTTGATAAATCATCGACAATGCTCCATTGTTCATTGTTGACATAAACTTTTACACTTCCGTCAACGAAAGCGATAAAATTTTCATCATCTTCATTTTCAACGTTAGCATAACGCATGAACCATTCTTGATTTGGTGTTCCTTTAGAATAGCTTTCAGTTACATTCCAGTCTTCTTCATTGACAGCATATTGTCCACTAAAAGTTGCTAATCCACCTGAAATATAAGCATCTTCTGCATTTCCAGCATGAGGTAACCAGTATTGTTGAGAACCATTACCATCTCCTCCACCTTGTTGCATTTCGTTTCCAATTTCAAAGTAACGAACATTGTAAGGTTCTTTGTGTCCATTGTCCGCACGCACTTGCGCCCAGTCAATACCACCATTAGGGTTTGTACCTACTTCTGCATTTAAGTATTCAATTAAGTCAGCTGCATCTTTTCCATTACCTCTACCAATAGAGTAAACATAAACGATTTCAGAACCATTTTCTTGAGCGAAAGTTGCGATTTCACCTAATCCGAAGTTTGCCGCAATCCCACCTTGTCCAGCATAGTTATAGAAACCATGAATTTGGTCCTTACGTGTTTCTTGAGGTCCTAAAGTTGTTTTCCAGTTGAATAAGTTTGAAATCGTACCACCAGGATAACGAATCGAACCAAAGTCAGCGGCACGATATAATTTCGCAAAATCTTCTTTCATCACTTGGTTTTCTTCATCATAAGTACCATATCCATTGAAGGCATAACGATGGTTAATTCCAAAGATAGATGAGTCGATTGTTTGAATTACATTGTTCCCATTAATGTTAATCGTTGGTAAATTAGATGGTTCAGGTGTAACTGTAGGTTGGAATACCTCTTTTTTATCTGCATAAATCGCTGCCGCTTTTTCTGCATCAATCACTTCGTTATAAAAACGAATTTCATCCACCATACCCTTCATTGATTTTGGGTCACTTCCACCGTTTTTATGACGACCAATCAATAATGAAGTTGTCGCATTTACCACATTAGCACCTGCTGCTTTGGTAGCATCTTTCACTCCATTCACATAGAATGTTAATTCCTTACTTTCATGATTGTAAGCAAGTGCTACATGTTGCCACTTATCATTTGCAACAGCAGTATCTGCATAAACATTTTGGGCATTTACATAACTTCCTAATTGTCCACTAGGGGTTAAGAATAAGAAAGTACGTCCACTTCCATTTTGTTGTAGTAAAACTGTATTTTTGTTGTCATTCTTTAAAGTAGAATCATAGTTATACCACATCGAAATTGTAAAACTATCCGTAGCTGTATTCATCATATTTGCTACTTCCATATAAGAGTCTAATGACGCATCAAATTTTAATGCTTTCCCAGACGCTGCGGATACAAGTGATACACCTGATCCATTTAGAGTTCCATTATAAGTTGTTTCATTAGACGCAACATTATCGATTGTCGTAGCTGTATCGGCATCAAAAGTATAATGTGCTTTTAATTGTGCCGATAAATCAGTTGCTGCATCCACTTTTACACTTACATGGAATGTTGATAATGTCATTGTTGACACCAACAACCATTTTAGTAATTTTTTCATAAGCCTTCTCTCCTTTACTGTTTTTATTATATCTAATTTATTGATATTTTTCATTTAAATTTATACCTAAATAATTGATAATAACTCCATTAAAAAATGCGAACCAGTATTTCACTGATTCGCATTATCCTTATGATTGAACTTTTACTGCTTTTACATCTGAATAAGGAGAATATACATCTACTTCATTATATGTTTTATAACCACATACCTTGAAATAATATGTTTTACCACTCGTAAGTGCTTTTATTTCACAGCTTGTTTTCGTAGTTGTGACTTGTTTAATATATTTACCATCTTTTGATGTTGCCATATATACTTCATAATTTGTCACACCTTCCACACTTTGCCAGCTAACTTTTACCGTTTTACTTTGCGATGTCACTTTCATAACCGGTGCTTCTAATGTTACTTGTGCTTGGACACTATTGGAATTATTCGTCATAACTCGATCCTTTGAATCATAACGAGCTGCACGTACAATAAAGCGATAGTTTCCTCCTGCTAGAGAACCTGTTGTATAACTTACATCATCTTTTCCTAAGGTTAATACCTTGCGATAAGAATCACTATTGCGTTTACGATAAACAATATAACGTGTTGCCCCATCAATTTGATTCCAACTCAATTTAAATTTAGTATTTGAAACTTGTTCAATTGCTAATTTTACTTTTCCTGTTAAAGCTGTTTTGGCAATTACATTACTTGAAGGTTGAGAACTACCAACGCTATTTTTCGCAATCACATAGAAGGTATAATTTTTACCAGTTACTAATCCTGATACCTTTGCATATGGAAGTTTTACCGTTTGCAGATATTCAAATTCAGAATTATCTTTATAGCTTTTACGATATACATCATATGAGCTTGCTTTACGAACTGGATCCCAAGTTAACGTAATTTCTTTATAACTCACCTGTCTTACTTTTACATTTTGTACCATTGCTGGAGCTTTTAATACTTCTACCAACTGATTCATCGCCATTGTAAGCTGTGTAATTTGTTGGTTAACATTTGCTAAGGTATAAACTGTAGTAGATTCATATAAAGCCAATGCTTCATTATATGCACCTTGTAATACATTAAAGCTTGCTGGTGTATAATCATCGCCTAATGCTAATAGATTTTCAGCTTCCTCTAATACTGGTTTTAAGGCTGAGCGTTCTACTAAGCTTTTCATTTTATTATTTAATAATGTATTTAGTTTATCTAAATCACGTGGTAAAACATCACTCTGATCCATTTTAGCTTTTGCTTCTTCATATACCACATTTAATTCATTCCATGAGTAAAGAGAATAACGTTCTTCATCTAATGCTTCGATTTCAGTAAATGTTTTATTTAAGTTATTTTTCGCTTTTTCTAATGATGCCTGCATATCTGCTTCATTTCCATAAAAACGAATTTCCGAAATACTAGCATGTTTATTGTTTGTCGATGATGCAAGTGATTTTGTAACCGTAATTTTTACATAACGTCCCGTCGCGTCGATAATCATTCGAATAAAGTCATTACGACCAATTAACCCACCTGGTCCACCTTCAAAGGTATATTGTTCGATAAATACTAAGTCATCCAATTCCTCTCCAACATATACACTACATTCAGTAATATCTCCATTATAAGAAGAGTCTTGACGTGGTAAGAATGTAATATCAGTTAAATCATATGATTTACCTAAGTCAAAGGTAATACTTTGCGGAAGATAACGATCACGTTCAGCAAAATTTGTATGCCAGTAAGTACCAGTGTTATAGTCTAGTGTATATTCTTTGATATTACTTTCATATTGAGATGTTGTCGATAAAGCTACAACTCCATCATCAGCTTTTTTATTGATTAAGTTTTCAGGATTTAAATCCGTATTTTTTACTAACTGTTCCATTACTTCTTGAAGGCGGCTTGCCGCAATATCCACATCCACCTGTGTAATGTCTTCGTTATCAAAAGCGGTTCTTGCACCACTTAAACCATCTAAAAAGATATTCCATGACACTGTCGTATAATCCATTCTATTTAACGCTTCTGCTTCTTTAATTAATTGTTGAAGAGCTGTTTTATCAGCAGTTAGAATTTCAACATCACTAGGAGTTCCATAAAAGCGTACCTCTGCCATTGAAGCAAATTTATCTTGCGTAGAATCTGCACATGATTTTGTAACTTCTAATTTAACATATCGAGCTAGTTCCGTTAAAGATACACGTTTAAACTCTGTACGATCAACTAAACCTGATTTCGTATATTCAAATTCATATGTATCAACGTAAGCTAAAGAAGAAGTCGTCAATCCTGTATAAACTTTTAATTCAACAATAT
>JAXJYR010000006.1:0-2236 GCA_036306885.1 Longicatena sp. | reverse complement strand
TTTTTCACTTGCGAAGGCTGGAAGATCAGGTAGTTCCTTTAAGCTTTCTAACTGGAAGGCGTCCATAAAGACATCTGTTACTTCATATAAAATCGGACGTCCAATCGCATCACTTCGACCTTTTTCACGAATTAAATTACGCGCTAATAATTTTCGAATCATCATATCACTCGATACACCACGTAATTCCTCGATTTCGGTACGTGTAATCGGTTGTTTGTACGCAATAATTGCTAATGTTTCCATTGCGGCATTTGATAAGGTACTTGTTTTAATTGAAGCGAATAATTTCTGTGCATAGGGGAATACACACTCCCTCGTCACAAATTTATATGCTCCACCATAACAAACTAACTGAAGACCTTTATGTTCCTCATAATCACGTTTAATGGCTTGTAACGCTTCTTCTAACATGGTAGGCTCTACATTATCCATCACTTCACATAATTTGGAAAAGGACAGACCTTCATCTCCTGCTAGAAATAAAAGTCCCTCAATGATCGGTTGAATTCCCTTCAAAATGTCCAGCTCCTTTCCTAATATATATTTCCTCATGTTCATCTAATTCATAAGATAAGACACGATACTTAATTAAATCTAAAATCGCTAAAAAGGTTACAATTACCATATGCAAGTTTGTACAATCATCACACAATTGTTCAAATGACATTACACCATCAAAACCATGTAAACGTTCTTGAATCTGTTCGATACGTTCATCTAATGATAATTCTTTTACCTCTACTTTGGTTTCATATGGATCCTGTAAAGCCTTGCGATGCATTAATTTTTGCATTGCCTTCATTAGTTCATATGGTGAAGATTGAAAATGTTCATCACTCTCTACTTGATATTTAGAAACTTCATTGGTTTGAGGACGACTCATATATAAAGCACGTTCTTCATACATACTTTGTAATTGTTCCTTCACTTCTTTATAACGTTGATATTCTAATAAACGTTCCATTAAACGTTCTTTTTCATCAACCTCATATTCTTCTTCAATCACCACTTTTTCACGTGGTAATAATTTTTTACTTTTATACTCAATTAATCCTGCTAGCTCACTTAAAAATTCACTTGCGATTTCTAAATGTTGAGCTTCCATTTCTTTCAAATAGTTCAAATATTGAGTTGTTAGGATATCCATGTCTAAATCAAACAAATCTAATTTATTTTCTTTAATCAAGTGTAACATTAAGTCTAATGGACCTTCAAATTGTTCGATTGAAATTGTAAATGCCATGGTATCCCTCACTTTCCATGTCGTATTATATCAGATATCGATAAAATTGTGTATCTTTTTTTCTACTCCTTTCCTCCTTTTAAAATTCGTAAACATTCATGAAAGGAAAATGGTAAGAGTGGATATAAATAAGGGATATTTAATCCTGCGTGTAATAAAATGTATAGATGCACTAATACACCGATTAAAAAACCGATTTGTCCTGCCCATAAACTAACAATTACTAATAAGATACGCGATATTTTATTTGCCATGGATAATTCATATCCAGGGGTAAGCGCATTTCCAATATTCACTAGCGCTATCATAATTAATACTTCTTGGGTATAGGCTCCTTGTTCAATTGCCATTTCTCCTAATACAAATACCGCAATTAAACTCATAATACCTGATAATAGATTTGGCGTATGAATCAAAGCTTGACGTAACCATTCAATCACAACATCGGCAAATAACACTTGAAAGGCAAAGGTATAAAGCTGTATTTCTAACATTGGTAGCTTTAACATGGTAGGATTTTTATCAACCAATAAAGCACACCATAAAGGTAATAAATAAACCGAAAATAAGACACCGCAAAAGCGAATGATACGGGTAAAATTAGCGGTACAAAGGGTTTGGGTGAATTCTTCCATTTGTGACATTTGTTCAATTAAAGTAGTTGGCATAATAATCGCATAGGGACTATTATCCACCATCACAATCAAATACCCTTGCATTAAATGTAAAGCACATAAATCAGCTCTTTCACTATAGCGTACACAAGGATATGGATTTAATGTTTTACGATAAATTAAAGCCACAAAATCATGTGCATTCATACAATCAACCTGTTCATTGGAAGCTAATCGCATTTCAAAATCTTTTAGGATATGAGGATTAACTTTACCATCTAAATAAGCATAGACAATATCACATCTTGATAAACTACCAATTTTTTTAATTTGTATCATTAAGCGAGGATCACGAATTCTTCTACGTAATAAACCT
>JAXJYR010000005.1:0-9908 GCA_036306885.1 Longicatena sp. | reverse complement strand
GGTGAAATGACTAAGGATGCAGATGACTTATACATGGCAGTGGTTGTATACATGCCTGAATCTGTTGACAACAAAGCAAACTATCGTGGTGAAAAAGTACCTACTATCGACTTCGGTATTAACTTAGTTGCAACTCAATTAGCACATGAAGAAGACTCTTTCGATGATTCTTACGATGAAAATGCTACATATGTAATCGCTACTGGAGATGATATGGTTTTAAGTGGTACAGATTTTAATACACTAGTTACTAACAATGGTAGTGTTGATCTAAACAATGTGAATATCACAAATGATAATGTTGGATTTGAAAACTATGGTGATGCTACTCTGAACAATGTGACTATTAAAGCAGGTACTCCAGGAACACAAGCATATGGTTATGCCCTAAATGTGTATGATGATTCTACTACAGAATTAAATAACGTTAACGTTGAATCTGCTAACGGTGGTATCGGTGTTGTTGACGGTGCAGACCTTACATTTAACAGCGGTAGTGTATCAATTAATTCAAAAAGTACATCTGCACGTTATCTATTCTATGTTTCAGGAGAAGGATCTACACTTACTATTAATGGTGGTGAATTCGACTTCAATAAAACACAAAACCAAAAACGTGCATACATTTATGCTTCAGCAGGAACTACTGTTAGTATAACAGGAGGTACATTTGGTACAGCATCAACTCGTAGTGGATATACTGCAGGTATCCTTGGTGAAGGAACAGTTGTGATTACTGGTGGTACTTTCGGATTTGACCCAACTACTTGGCTTGCTGATGGCTATACAGCTAAGAAAGTTGGAACTACTTGGGTAGTTGAATAAGAAAAAGTACATCAATAATTACATAACTCTTTGCATAAAAAAAATATATAATTGGTACTTGATTATTATTTATTCAAATCTCTCTTGGTATTTATCGTAATAATCATAAAAACGTTTAAATCCTATTAAGTTAAAGTTATAAATTCCTTTGGGTTTATAATGTTCTTAATAGGATTTTTATTATATAATCTGCTGATTGATATAGCGATACTGTTTTTCTTATGACTACATATCATGTAATTGAATGGCTATTCATCACCTTACCTTTTAATATGAGTATGATACAAATAGAAGTTAAGAAATTGTGTGAACAAAGCACTATCATCTTGTAAAGTATAAATGTTTTACGTTATAATAATAAAAGTATAGAAATGAGGTTATAATTATGGATTTTTTAAGTTTTGGAATCGTTGCGGTCTTTTTAGTAGCGGGTGTCGCTTATATGACATGGAAAAAAGGGATTGTAAAAAGTCTAAATAATGCGATGTCTAATCAAGATTATGAGGGTGTTATTGCATTATGTCAAAAAAAAGGTACCGTTCGTGCCATTGGTAAATTTAACACAGCATTATACCAATTAAAAGCTACTTATGCAGGACGTAGCTTAGAAGAAGCGCACCAATTATTATTAGAAGTTATTGCTAAAACAGAAAAGAATGAAGATAAAAAAGATTTATTAGATATTTATTATCAATATTACTTACAAAAAGGATACCGTAATTACTGTGATGAATTAATTCCAGTCATTGAAGAAATTGATGATGATTTATTCTCTACATTCTGTGGTTGGTGTTACGATGTATTCTTAGATGAAAAAACTGATTACATTGTCGAAATGGACCAAATGATCGAAGATAAAAAACTGACAGGAGTACAGCTAGGGGTAACGGCATATATGATTGCACGTCAATATGAGTTACAAAATGATTTAGAAAATGCTTTATCTTACTACTATACATGTATTCCATGTTTCCACCCAGATAACATGTATGTATCACGTGCAAAACACAAAACAAATGTGATTGCGGAAGAATTAGGAAAAGAAACTCGAGTATAATCAAAATTAGGAACGAAAGTTCCTTTTTTTAGTTTTCCACGTAAAAAAAAGCTACACAGCTCAAATAATCTAAAAAATCATTTAACTGTTATAGCTCTTTAAGTTTATTTATCAAATAATTTACGACGAATCGTTGATTGGATGAATAATTGTTTCAGTTCTTCAATATCATCATTGACCAATACATCACGCATATGCGTAATGGAAGATAAGAACGCATCAATTTGTTTGATAAGTTCGGTTTTATTTAAGAAGAATAATTCACTCCATAAGTTTTCGTTGATTTTCGCAATTCTGGTTAAATCTCTAAAACTATCTCCAGTATATTCCACTAGATGTGTATTATCATTAGTGTTCATTAAAGATACGGCGATGACGTGAGTTAATTGCGATAAGAAACCAATCATTTCATCATGTTTTTCAGGACTTAATACCGAAATATTTTGAAAACCTAAAATCGTAGCGAATTGTTGTAAGGTTTTAATATGCTCCTCACTATTTTGTTTCGTAGGAGTAATAATAAAGTTGGCGTTATGGAAGATGGTATCATCGGCATATTTTACTCCACTAACTTCCTTACCAGCCATTGGGTGAGATGCACAAAAAATCAAATCTTTACGAAGCTTGTCTTGCATCATATAAACAGTTGAAGTTTTTACTCCTGTTACATCAGTAATAAAAGTATTAGGTTTCATATAATGCTGATAATCATTTAACCATTCTAGCATCATATTTGGATATAAACCACTGATGATAAAATCAGCGTTTTGAATGAGTTCTATATTAAAGGTACTTCCATCGTCAATGATGTTATTTTCAATCGCAAAATCAATACTTAATTGATTGATATCAATCGCATCGACGTGGTAGCCTTGTTTCTTAAGACCCATTGCATAGCTTCCACCAATAAGTCCTAATCCAACGATTAAGAAACGAGTATCTTTGGTTATCATCAATATTCCACCTTTCCATTTACCTTTTGGTAATCTTCAAAAAAGTGCGGATAGCTTTTGGAAATAGCTTGTGCACCATTGATATTAGCACTTCCTTGGCTACATGCAATCGCAACGGCAAGTGCCATGACAATACGATGATCATTATGACCATCTAAGCTTTGAACGCATAGATAGTTTGGTTTTCCATGAATCGTAATCGAATTTTCATCACTGGAAATATCACAACCAAACTTACGTAGTTCTTCTTCCATTGCGCCAATACGATCACTTTCCTTGATGCGTAATCGTGCCGCATTTTCAATAATGGTTGTCCCTTCGCTATACATGCCTAAGACACATAAAATAGGACCTAAATCAGGACAGTTTGCTAAATCAATGGTTGTCCCTTGGAGTTTGTTCTGGGTAATGATATAACCATCATTTGTCTCTTGAACGTTTGCTCCAGCCTTTTTTAAGATATCAATGATTTGTTTATCACCTTGATAAGATAACGGGTTCACACCACGAATATGACAGCTCCCATTGATTGCGGCATAGACACCAAAGAAAGCTAACTGTGAAAAATCACCTTCAATTGCGTAATCACTCGCAAGATATTGTTGGTTCCCTTTGATCACATAAGTGAAGTCATCAACTTGATCCACTTGTACATGATAATGATGTAACATTTGTAAGGTTAAATCGACATAGCTTTTAGATTCATAAGGAGGTAGAATTTTTAAAATACTATCTCCTTTTAATAATGGTAAGGTGAATAATAGCCCACTGATAAATTGTGAACTAACATTACCTTTTATCGTATATTCACCATAAGGTAGACAAGCATCAATGGTAATACCATCTGTACTTTGAATGAATTTTAATTTTCGTTCTTGGAAAAGCTTTTGATAAATACTTTGCGGACGTTCCATTAATCTTCCAGCTCCTGTAAATGTAAGCTCTTGATTACATAATGAGAAAATCGGAATTAAGAAACGTAAGGTAGAACCAGATTCATTACAAAAGATTTCGTTTTTGGAAGAAGTAAACTGATTGGTACCAGTAATGATTAAAGTATCATCTTTTTGTATGATAGTAGCTCCAATACATTTCATTGCCTCAATCGTTGCGATGATGTCTTTGGAATAAGATACATTCGTTAAAGTGGATGTTCCTTTGGCTAGGGATGCACAAATAATCGCACGATGGGCCATGGATTTACTAGGAGGAATGACGACCTGACCATCGCAAAGAGCAGGAAAACAGGTTACTTTCATCGTACATCTCTTCCAATCACATGCGCAATTTTACGAGCTTTTTCAATCATTTCTTTGAATTTATCAGGTTTTAATGATTGGGCACCATCACTCCATGCACATTCAGGGTTTTCATGTACTTCGACAATTAATCCATCAGCTCCTGCCGCAATCGCTGCCAAAGAAGCACTCTCTACAAGACGCCAATCTCCTGTTGCGTGAGATGGGTCAATAATAATTGGAAGATGGGTTTTTTGTTTGATGATTGGAATGACACTTAAATCTAAGGTATTACGCGTATATTTTTCAAATGTACGAATTCCGCGTTCACATAAAATAACTTTATCATTTCCTTGTGCCATAATGTATTCGGCAGCCATAATCCATTCTTCAATCGTATTGGCTAAACCACGTTTTAATAAAATTGGCTTGTCCACTTTCCCAACCGCCTTTAATAAATCAAAGTTTTGCATATTACGCGCACCAATTTGAATCATATCGACATGTTCAATAAATTCATCAATTTTATCGGCAGACATTAATTCTGTCACAATTGGCATATTGGTTTGTTTACCAGCTTCCTTCATGGCTAGTATTCCTTCTGTACCCATTCCTTGGAAGGCATAAGGACTTGTACGTGGTTTATAAGCTCCTCCTCGTAACATACATCCACCTGCATCTTTTACTTTTTCTGCGACAGAGGCAATCATATCACTACCTTCAATCGAACATGGTCCACCAATAATGACAATTTTTTCTTGTCCCCCAATTGGAATTCCTCCTACATTAATGACACTATCTTCAGGATGGAATAAACGACTTGCCTTTTTATAAGGACTAGATACACGGATTACACTTTCTACATATGGATTAGCTTGAATTTGTTTCGGGTCAACTAAGCTTGTATCACCTACAACTCCAAACACATTATAGTTGGCTCCAATACTTTCATGAATTTGTAAGCCTTGTTCCTTTAAAGAATTCATTAAACGTGCCACATCATTTTGTGTAGCATTTTTTTTCATTGTAATAATCATTTGTAATTTCTCCTTTCTAACGCATCACATGGTATGCTTCTTGTTCTAACATTAAATCTAATAATCCAAGGGCGATGACACTATCCACTACAACTCTTGCACGATGAATAATGGCTGGATCATGTCTTCCTTGGATTTGCAGTTGTACACTTTCTTTACTTTCTTTATCAATTGTTTCTTGTGGTTTGAAAATCGATGGTGTAGGCTTCACCACACTACGAATAATAATTGGCATACCATTACTAATACCACCATTGATACCACCATTATTATTGGTTTTCGTTTTGACTTTACCATCATAATATAAAGCATCATTTGCTTGGGAACCGGTAAGGTTTGCAAAATGGAATCCAATACCAAATTCAACTCCTTTAATCGCAGGGACACTAAATAATAAATGGGCCAAACGACTTTCGATAGAATCAAACATTGGCTCTCCAATTCCTGCAGGTACATTCATAATTGCGGTTTCTAAAATACCACCAACACTATCACCATCTTTGGCACATTGTTCAATTCGCATTTGCATAATATTTCCAATCATTTCATCTAAGACCGCAAAATCACGTTGGTTACATATATCAATTTGTTTGATTAAACGTTCTTCATCATCACTAAAGGATTGATCTAAAATACCATTTAAATTCGCAATGTGGGTACCAATTTGAATGCCTTTTTGTTGTAGGATTTGCATCGCAATCGCACCTGCCGCGACAAGCGGTGCCGTTAATCTTCCAGAAAAATGTCCACCACCACGATAGTCTTGATATCCTAGATACTTCACATCGGCAGTATAGTCGGCATGCGAAGGACGTAAACGATTTTTATGTTGGGTATAATCATCACTACGTTTATTGGTATTTTCAATGATGATGGTTAATGGTGTACCAGTGGTATAACCTTCAAAGTAACCAGAGACAATCTTAATTTCATCGCCCTCTTGACGTTGGGTACTAATCTTCCCTTTGGCTTTACGTTTGTTCATTTGCGCATTGATAAAATCTAAATCTAATTTAATCCCTGCACTTAAACCATCGATGACACAACCAATACAGTCACCATGACTTTCTCCAAAAACAGTAACTTTTAATAAATTTCCGATTGAATTTTTCATCGATTGAGCACCTCCCAAAGCTCATCAAAGCTATATTCTTTGATTTCAGCTTCTCCTAATTGATTGACTTCAATAATACTAATACTAGAACGACTAGCTTTTTTATCATTTTTCATAATCGTAAACACTTTACTACGATCATAATCATTAGTTAGATTTAAATGTAGTTTATCATAAATTTTTAAAGTCCGTTCTCTTAAATCATTATTTATAAAGTATAACATTCCCATTGCGACACATTCACCATGATAATAGTCACTTAAATGATAATAGCTTTCGATACCATGTCCAATGGTATGCCCAAAATTTAATATTTTACGCAGGTGTTGTTCCTTTTCATCCTGTTCGACAACATCTTTTTTGACGCATAAAGCACGATAAATAATTTCTTCTAAATGAGATTCAATATCTTTTTCTTCAAATAATGTAAATAACTCAGGGTCATAAATTAGTCCAGCCTTTAAAGCTTCGACTAAACCATTATAGAAATGACGTTTTGGTAAGCTTTCTAATACATTTAAATCAATAAAGACAGCCTTTGGTTGATAGAAAGCACCCACTACATTTTTAACTTCATCAACATTGATGGCAACTTTACCACCAATACTAGAATCAATTTGCGATAAGGTAGTAGTAGGAACTTGAATAAAAGGAATTCCACGCATATAACTTGATGCTACAAATCCACTTAAATCACCACAAACTCCACCACCTAGGGCGATGACGCAATCTTTACGAGTAAAATGAAGCTTCATTAAATAACGTAGAATTTCTTCATATACACCAAAGCACTTAGAATCTTCCCCACTTTTCATCACAAATTCATATGCATTTAAACATTGTGAGGCAATCATTTCATAATAAGGATAAGGGACATTTTCATCACGAATAATTAAAACCTTACGTTGTAAATTAAAGTGTTCACCAATATGATGTAAGATTCCACGTTCCATAAATATATCATAACTGTTTTCTTGTAAATTGACATGTAGCTTCATAAAAAACCTCCTAAAAGAAAGAAAAAGCATCAGAGGATACATTGATGCTTTTTAAATCGTTATAAAGAATAAAAAGAACTATGATGAGATAGCTTTATAACGAATGAATGATCATAATAATAGTTAAAAGTTTTTATCATTGTTCTTTCTCCATACATCCATATCATAATATATTTTGAATGATATTTCAAGTAATTTACAGTATTTTGTAAATTATTTACAATTTATGAAAGAAATTGTAAATAAATATAGGAATCTTAAAAAAAGTGGTGTATACTTATAAGGAAAAAGAAGGTGATCGTGTGAATCAACTAGAAAAGGCTAGAAAAAAAATAAATGCAATCGATGAACAAATGGCATCTTTATTTGAAGAACGTATGCGAGCGGTAGAAGATGTTATTTTATATAAACAAGCACATCAAATGCCAATCTTTGATGAATCTAGAGAACAATTTGTGATTGAAAAAAATAGTCAATATATTCAAGAAGATAAATATGTAGACTATTATCGTCAATTTATTAAGGATTTAATGGATGTATCAAAGAAATATCAAAAAAGTGTTATTTATCAAGATGTGATTGGGTATCAAGGTACACAAGGGGCTTTTTCTTCCATTGCAAGTGAACGTTTATTTCCTCATCATCGCAAAGTGAATTATCATAGCTTTGAAGCGGTGTTTCAAGCGGTATTAAATGGTGAAATTCAATATGGGGTTGTCCCAATTGAGAATAGCTATACTGGTGAAGTGGGAGAAGTATTAGATTTAATGATGAAATATCCTGTTTATGTACATCAGGATTATCGTTTACCAATTTCTCAAAATTTATTAGGTATAAAGGGTGCTGCTTTACAAGATATTAAACAAGTATATTCAAAGGATCAAGCCATCCAACAATCTGCAAAGTTTTTAATGGGTAGAGGTTATGAATGCATTCCTTATCCAAATACGGCGATGGCTGCCGAATATGTAGCACGTTGTCAAGATAAGACAAAGGCGGCAATTGCGGCCAAAGAAACGGCTGAATTGTATGGCTTAGAAATATTAGCCGAGGATATTAATACATCACAATTAAACACCACTCGTTTTATTGTGATATCACGTGATTTAAATCCAAGTGGAAATGTATTCTCGTTAGCGGTGATTGTACCGCACCAAGCAGGTGCCTTAGTGAATGCGATGAATATTATTTCTCAACATGGATTTAATATGCAAAGTATTATCTCGCGTTCCATTCAAAAAAGACCTTGGGAATATTATTTCTATATTGAAATAGAAGGTGATATCTCACAAGAACAGGAACAATGTTTATTACAAGAATTAAGTCAAGTATGCGAAAAAGTTAAAATTTTAGGTGCATATCATAAGGAAGGAAGTAAGTAATATGAGTTTTGTAAAAAAAGAAGTAAATCGCACACCAATTGAAGATAATGTCTTTGCGATTGTGAAATTAGCTAAAGCAGCGAAGGATCAAGTAGGTGCTGAAAATGTTGTCGATGCAACCATTGGTTCTTTATATGATGAATATGGAACATTAGTCGCTTTTGATAGTGTCTTTACTCCATATGATAAAATTGATAAAAAAGTAAAAGCTAAATATGCAGGTAGCTTTGTCGGAAATGAAGATTTCCGCCAACAGGTTTATAACTGGATTGTAAAACCAAGTGGATGTAGCTTAAAACATAGTGTCATTGCCACTCCAGGTGGTTCTGGTGCTGTTGCTATGACCATTAGTGAAATTTTAGATGAACATGAAACATTAATTCTTCCTGAAATTGCATGGGGAAGCTATCAATTAATGGCGACAATGGATAATATTGAAACGATGAAATATTGTTTATTTGATGGTGATGGTTTCAATTTAGAAAGCTTTAAACAAGCTTGTCGTGCATGTATGGATAAACAACACAAAGTATGCGCCATTATCAATGATCCATGTCATAACCCAACAGGATATTCAATGTCTCATGATGAATGGAATGCAGTGATTGAATTTGTAAATGAATTATCCAAAGAAGGACCAGTTATCCTATTAAATGATATTGCCTATATTGACTTTAGCTATGATTTAGCTCACTCTCGTGATTACATGAAGGTTTTTGATAACATTTCTGATAATGTCTTTGTGATTGTCGCATTCTCTACTTCTAAATCACTAACTTCATATGGTCTTCGTTGTGGGGCAGCCATTTTACTAGCACAAACTCAAGAGGCAGTGCGTGAGGTAGAAATCGTCTTTGAAAAAACAGCACGTGCTACATGGTCAAACATTCCAAATGCTGCCATGGATAACTTCACTTATGTTACGACAACAGGATTAGATGCATACATGGAAGAAAAAGCATATTATGTAGACCTATTAAAACAAAGAAGTGATATTTTTACTGCTGAAGCAGATGCATGTGGATTAACATATTATCCATATAAAGAAGGATTCTTTGTAACATTAAAAGTAGAAGATAATGCATTTAGAGATGCATATCATCAAAAATTAATGGATCAACACATCTATACGGTAAAAGTAAATAAAGGAATTCGTGTTGCGGTATGTTCTTTATCCGTAGACAAATGTAAAGGACTCGCACAACGCATGAAAGATATTTTAGATCAAATGTAAGATACAGATGAAAGAGCGAACAATCGTTCTTTTTTAAGCGTAATTTACGCTATTTTGTTCATGTTAATAT
>JAXJYR010000004.1:0-1593 GCA_036306885.1 Longicatena sp. | reverse complement strand
TTACACTCCATACTCAACAGTTAAATACGCAACTGTAAAATAGTTGTCATTAGAGTACATCGCAAGATGTGCTCTTTTTTTTTAGATGACAAAATATATAAGAATTTGTGCTGAAATATACCTACACAATCAATCATTTGTAAGGTATAATATACTAGTAAGAAAGCGTTCACATATGATTTTTTAGTCTGGTCAACTAACAAATTGATATGGTGACGTTTTTTCTTCCTAGTTTTTGCATGAAAAGAAAGGAGAACATTATGCTAAGAACACTAAGAAAAGCTGGTATCAGTATGTTAGCAGTTTTCACAGCTGTATCTATGCTAGTTACTACTCCATTCATCAAAATTTCGGCTTATGACGGTGGTGGATCTATCGTCGCAGAAAAAGATGGAGATAAAGTAGTTATCGGTAACGATTACATCTCTCGTGAATTCTCAACAGCTGGTAATAAGCTAGTTACTACTGCTATTACAAACAAACGTACATCAGGTACTCCACTTGTATTAGTTCCTGGTGAAGGCAGTGAAGAATTTATTATTAAACGTACTAAAAATGGTAGCGAAGGTGGAGCTGGAGCAATCACATTACCTGCATTAAACCGTAATGGATGGACTGCAATCGCAGACTCTTACCACAACGCATCTGGTGCAAGTGATGGACCTGCGTCTAACTTATTAGATGGAAACAACTCATCAATTTGGCACTCTGCTTATGATGGTGGTGGACAAACTCCTGATGAAACTTACCCTCACGCAGTTAACATTAAAATGAACAGTGCAGTGACTTTCAAATCATTCTCATATACTCCACGTCAAGAAGGTGAAGGAACAAATGGTAACGTTAAAGGTTACAAATTATATGCTGCGAACTCTTCTTCTCAATTAGACTGGACAATTGATGGAAATGGTAACCCAACTGCTTCTGGATGGACACTAGTAGCTGAAGGAAACTTCAAATACAACGGTGTTAACCCAATTTACGTTAACGTAAAAGAAGAAACAACTGCAAACCAATTAATTTTTGTTGCAACTTCATCAAACAACGGAGCTAAATTCGCTGGTGGTGCTGAATTTAACTTACACGCTGATGCAGTTGAAACTCCAAAAGATGAACGTTCTTTATTATCAAGTGAATTCACATTAAACAATGTTGAAATTACTGATACTAACGCAACTATCAATGACCAAGAAAAAGTTGGTAAAAAAGTGACATTCTCATTCGATCCAATCGAATTCAACGGTGTTACATACACAGTAAAAGAAAACGTGGTTATGTATGAAGGTGACCACTTCATGCGTAAATTCTTAGAAATCAGTGTTCCTCAATCTCAAGCTCTTGCAGCTGAAATTGACTACATTGATTTAGAATCTTTAGTAATCGATGAAGATTACGCTCAATGGACAATTCCAACAAACGCTGGTGGAATCGTTGAAATGAGCCAATTCAAAGCAAACTTAGGACAACCTTTCTATGTACAAGGTATGTTCATGGGTTCTGAATTCCCTGCAACTGACAACGAAATCGTTGATGGTGTAGGATACATGCGTTACTACACAGGTAAAACGTTCGATCGTTTAGTTAATGATGGAC
>JAXJYR010000003.1:0-4607 GCA_036306885.1 Longicatena sp. | reverse complement strand
TATGCGATGCAACCCCAACATCATCGTGCAACCAAATACTATACCTTGTTATATATAAATAAACGAATGATTCGTAATTATCATTTACAAAAAGCAGTATTTGATGCCTATGCACCATATATGCCAAAGGATCGATATCCAATCGCAGTCTTAAATTTAGAAATGGATGCTCAATTAGTAGATGTCAATGTTCATCCAAGTAAATGGGAAATTCGTTTATCAAAAGAAAAGCAATTAGAAAAATTAATTTATGATACGATTACCAAAGCTTTATCAAAAGGAATGCAGATTCCTACTTTGAAACAAGATGCACCGAAAAAAGAAAAAGTAGAAAGCTTACAATTACAATTAGAAGCTAAGGTGAATAAAGATGAACAGCAAATCAAACAAGAAGTAAACGAAAGCTTTATTCATATTCCTAAGGAACAGCCTAAAATTGATACAACGCTAAAAGTAGAACCTAAATCAGAAAAAGTATGGAATTATCCTTCAGGTAAAAAAGATTTACGCGTAGAAGAACCAAAGATTCAATATCCTCTACCTCGTAAAGAGCATAAACAACCAATATCACAATCGAAACCAGTACTTCCAGTACCTAAGGTTGAAAGCCCAGTAGATGTTATCGAGTTACCTAAACCTAAGGTAGAAGCACCAGTTGAAGTAATAACAGAATCAAAGGTAGAAATAAAACCAAATCAATCAGCCATGGAAGCTGTCGAACTACCTCAAAACGAAGTTATGGATCAACCAAAATCAGAAAACATTTCCCAGGAAATGTCAGTTAACAGCTTCCCGTCATTAACTGTCCTTGGACAGTTTAGACGCTCTTATATTTTAGCGCAGGGAGAAAAAGGATTATATATCATTGACCAACATGCTGCGGCGGAACGTTTTCACTATGAAGAAATCAAACGTGCAATTATGGCAGGAGTCAAAGATACCCAATTAATGTTGATGCCTCTGACATTAGAAAAATGTGAGAAGTTTATGCCATATTTAGATGAAATCAATGCGCAAGTTGAAACATTAGGAATTCAATTTGAATGTTTTGGCGATGATACTTTGATTGTCCGTGAACTTCCAATTTGGATGAAGGATGTGAATGAAGCAGATTTTTTACGTGATATTTTAGAGTTTTATCATCAAGATAAAGAAATGAATATTGAAAAATTACGTAAGCATGCGATTGCGACAATGGCATGTCATAGTTCTATTCGTTTTCATCGCACATTAACAATGGAAGAAATGCAACAAGTTATCAAAGATTTATCAACATGTGAACAACCATATCACTGTCCACATGGAAGAACAACGATTATCTGTATCGAAGATAAAGATTTATTAAAACACTTCGATCGTATTTAAGAAAGAAGGAAAAAGATGCAAAAAGTATTAGTGATTGTCGGACCAACTGCAGTTGGGAAAACAAGTATGTCAGTACAATTAGCGAAACATTTTGATGGAGAAATTATTTCAGGAGATTCGATTCAAGTGTATCATCACATGAATATTGGATCAGCGAAAATTACACCAGAAGAAATGGATGGGGTTCCTCATTATTTAGTGGATTGTTTTGAAATGCATGATGAATATTCAGTGAAGGTATTTCAAGAAAAATCACGTGCCTATATTCAAGATATGAGTGAACGCAATAAATTACCAATTATTTGTGGAGGAACAGGTTTATATATTAAATCTGTAATTTATGACTATCAATTTATTGATCAAGAACGAAACCAAGAATTTACCGATTACTTACGTACAAGAAGTAGAGATGAATTATGGTCATTATTAAAAATCATAGATCCTAAAGCATGTGAAGAATTACATCCAAACAATCGTCAACGTGTGGTAAGAGCATTATGTATGGCGCATGATGGAGATAAAAAAAGTGATTTATTAGAAAAACAAGAACATAAACCAATTTATGATGTATTCGTATTAGGATTAACGATGGATCGTGCTCGTTTATATGAACGTATTAATTATCGTGTTGATTTAATGATGGAAAAAGGATTACTTCAAGAAATTGAAAGCCTAGTACCAAAATATGAAAATATTTGGGATATGCAATGTTTTAAAGGGATTGGTTATAAAGAATGGAAAGGTTATTTTGATGGAACACAAAGTGTAGAAGAATGTGCTGAATTAGTAAAGAAAAATTCACGAAACTTTGCGAAACGTCAATATACTTGGTTCAATAACCAAATGGATGTCCATTGGTATGATATTGAAGAAGAAGGCTATAAAGATAAAATCAAAGAGGATTTAACAGTATGGCTGAATTCGTAAATACACCATTTGAACGTAATCACTTATTAATTCAAGAAAGTGGAATGGATAAGCTGCAAGCTGCGTCTGTCTTAATTTTAGGAATAGGTGGAGTAGGTTCTTATGTGGCTGAAAGTTTAGCAAGAAGTGGAGTAGGAACTTTAATTCTTGTCGATGGAGATCGTATTGCGATGAGCAATTGTACTCGCCAAATTCATGCGAACTTAGAAACAATTGGATTATCTAAAACAATGCAGATGAAAGAAAGAAGTCATTCTTATGCACCAAACTGTAATGTGATAACCTATGATATGTTTTATAGTGCAGAAAGTAATGAACAAATCTTTCAAAATAAAATTGATTTTGTCGTTGATGCGATTGATACAATGAGTTGTAAGCTTGCAATTATTCAATACTGTAAAGAACATAACATTCCCTTTATTTCATCAATGGGAATGGCGAATCGCTTAGATCCTACTAAAATCGAAATTACCGATTTAAGTAAAACGAATTATGATCCCGTTGCGAAAATTATGCGAAACTTAGTAAAGAAACATCGCATTCGCGGAAAGATACCAGTTGCCTTCTCAAGTGAACAACCAATCGTCCAAACTCAAATAATTAATGAAGATGGACAAACTAGAAAACAAAAAATGCCACCAGCTAGTATGATCTTTGTACCAGCTGCGGCAGGACTTGCGATTGGTTCTTATGTCGTAAGAGAACTAATAAAATAAAAAAATTCCCACCTTAATTGAAGTGGGAATTTTTTATGTGTTAGATTGTTTATTATGATAAAGATAAGAATAAATAATTGTTGATACAACCATAATCATTAATAAGCTAAACATATAAATGAGTGCGAATGTGTTAGGAAGAAAGGCACCTAATAATAGTAAGAATCCACAAGATAGCCATACTTTACCGGCAAAACGATGTGTTGCGTACCAGTTTTGTTCGTTTTGTAAGGTCCATTTGATTCTGATTCCAATGGTATGATTGTGAGTACATTTAGGAATATAGTTTCCAATTAACATAAATAAAGCTCCAAAGAAGATTGGAAGAAACTGGAATGGGAAAGTATCATTAGTGTTTTGAATTGATACAAAATAGATAAAACCATTTAAAAATAAAGAGATAAAAGGGACAATCCACAAAGTGATACTCATAATTTTAGTATTTTGATTTTTATTTCTTTTATCTAATCCAGTGATATAAACACAAAGTAATTGTAGAAAGACTAATGCAATTGGCATAACAAATACTGAAACTGGACGACTTGCATATTGATCAGGTTTACCATCGATACCGTTACAAGAAATGTATATAAATATATTTCTGCCCTAACGGTTAGGCTTATTTGATTATTTCATATCATTATTCACTCAGATTACTCTTGTCTTTTTCATAATGATCACAAAATAATCAAAATGTTTTTATATCCCATTAAGTTAAGGTTATAACATCCTTTGGTCCTATAACTTTCTTAATGGGATTTTTATTATTTTTCAAGTTTATCGATATATCCTTGTCCTTTTCTTGCAATCACATAACTCGCTGCTTGATGTCTATTTAACTTCATTCTCTTACTATATTTAGCTACTCCTATTTGTGATGTATATGCTGCATTTACATATAAAAGGCCAACTTTATTTCGATAACATACATTCTCTAATCTGTCCTTATATCGGCTATAATCAAATGCATGTATCATCTTATTATATTGTTTTCCTTTTTTACCATATGATTTTGTTCTTTGCGATTTTGTTTTCATAAAATCTAAATCTTCTATTACAATTGGCTTTTGTCTTTCTTTTGCTATCTTTACTATTATAGCTAATACCTCCTGTATTTCACTATTCGCTTTATTACCAGTTCCATGATTTCTTAATGGAAAGTGTTTTAAATCAATTAAATTTCCATAATAATCAGTTTCACTCATACTTATAAAACCATCATTATAGTCTAATCCAATTGTTCCATATTGTGGTCGTTGAATAATTTCTTCTTTCTTTTGTGTCCATGTAAAGATAACTTGTACATACCATTTTTTATTTCGTCTTAAGATTCTAAATGTAAATGGTGTTTTATGTTCATTGATTACTTCAATAAGCTTTTCTTTTTGATATTTAAAAACTAAACCCTGAATCATAATAAACTTATTATTTTTATCTTCTGTAACTTCTTTATCTTTTCTTATTTTTAAAGTAAAGCTATTACTTTCATGATGATAAGTTATTTGACAATTTTGATTACCACATGGCTCACTATGACAACCAATAAAATTGATTTGTGAATCTCTTTTTCTACAATATGCATGTAACCAACCTTCATGC
>JAXJYR010000002.1:0-2051 GCA_036306885.1 Longicatena sp. | reverse complement strand
TATTTCTTGATATCTTTGATATGCTAGTGTTAAAAAATATGGGTCTTTTACTAAGAATTTATACCATTGTTGTTTTTGTTGGTAATTATTATGTCCCCAAGTAAACCATTGGTTGGTGGCTTGCACCTCTCACATACCACCACTTGACCAGTCAAAGTCCCATACTGGACCCATAACTACTTTACCATTTAAATCTTGATACATATAAGTTGAACGACGGACACCATCCTGATTATAGAAGACTTCTTGGATCCACCAATAATCAATTAAAGCTTGCAAATCGAATAAATCACTATAATGAACGATACTACTTGCATCATATACTGCCGTAAAGTTCGGTGTTGATTGAATTGCTTCCTCAAAGGTTTCAAAAATATTGATGACATAATTCATCATATCCTGATTGGTTTTAATAAATTCTGGTGATTTAAACATCATTGGTTGACTAAGTGATGTATAAAATTTAGATACCTCATCCATTTGTTCATCCATTTCCATTAAAAATCCACCCGTAAATTCAGGTACTTCAATTCCATAGTCAGCTAAATGATAGGTTTTTTGATTATAGGTAAAAGCTCCTGTCGTAACATAATTTAAATTTTCGACTAATAAATCCTCAATATTATCTTCACTATCCTTATCTAATTGCTCTGCTTCGGCAATGGTTTCGGCTACATCTTCTCCAAAGCTTTCCCAATCAAAAATATTCACACGCGTTTTATCAATACGAATTTGTTCACACAATTGATAATTTCCTCTTTTGGTTCCATTGATAACCACATCGACGTGTACTGTAGCAGTATAGGTCATATCTAAATCCGCAGCTAAATTATATGCTAAGGTATTGCGTAATAGCGATGTATCATAATAATTCGCCAGTAATACCCAATGCTTATTAGAACCCATTCCTAACACATCACTTTTTTTATCAAATTTTAAACGATATGGTTTTTTCGGTAATCCCCAAGTCGAGTTTCCTCTTCCTTTAATTTCGGTTTTCCCTTCATATTGGGTACCATATTGCGCATATAAAGCACTATTTTGAATTTTAATCTGCGCATCTAAATAAGTATCCTTACTCGTAACCTCTTTCCCATCTTCAATATCGATATAGACAACCGGAAGTTTTGAAATTAACATTTGAACACTTTGACTTTGGTCTTGATAAATAACTTCAACCTTAATCAATTTTTGCATATCACTATCTTTTACTTGATATGTTAGTTGATTCTTCATCGCGCTAATTTCTTGACCATCTCGATACCAAGTGATACTACATTCTTCTACATTCGCACCTTCCACTTGTAAGGTTAATGTTTCATTTGGTAACACATATGGTTCTTGAAAGGAGATTGAAAAGCTTGTCTCTCCTAAGATTGGTTCTACAACCATGATATTGGTTAGAACACATCCAAATAGTAACATCATACATAAAAATGATTTCATAATTTGTTTACACACGGTAACCACCTCTCTTTCTATCATTATATCAAAACATCGTATAAAAAAACCACCAATCAAATGATTGATGGTTTAGAAATCATACTATTCACCAAAGTAACGTTTTAATAATCCTGCGAATGCTTTTCCATGTCTTGCTTCATCACGAGCCATTTCATGTACTGTATCATGAATTGCATCTAGGTTTAATTCTTTGGCACGTTTTGCTAATTCGAATTTCCCTGCAGTTGCACCATTTTCTGCTGCCACACGTAATTCTAAGTTTTTCTTAGTTGAATCTGTTACACATTCTCCTAATAATTCTGCGAATTTACTTGCGTGTTCTGCTTCTTCAAAGGCTGCTTTTTCCCAGTATAATCCAATTTCTGGATATCCTTCACGGTGTGCTACACGAGCCATTGCTAGGTACATTCCTACTTCTGTACATTCTCCTTCAAAGTTCGCTCTTAATGCTTCCATTACATCTTCTGGAGATCCTTGTGCTACACCTAGAACGTGTTCTGCTTCTTCAAATGCTGCTTTTTCCCAGTATAATCCAATTTCTGGATATCCTTCACGGTGTGCTACACGAGCCATTGCTAGGTACATTC
>JAXJYR010000001.1:0-9323 GCA_036306885.1 Longicatena sp. | reverse complement strand
GATCAAATGGGTTAATATCTAATAAGTAACATGTCATTGCACATGCTCTAAAGAAGAAGTAACACATGTAACCGAAGTTTTCAGCTCCCATGTTGTTAATTGTTAAAATAATGTTAGGAACTTGTCCATCTTCTTCATGCGCAGCTAATGTACCTTTGCATGCCATTTTATTTACCCAATCCACAGATTTTCCCGCTAAATAGTTCATTCCATCTAAGTTTGCTTCATCAGCTGGGAAGTTGAAATCTAACATTGGTTCTTCAACTAATAATAATGTTTCGTAAATAATTTTTTTACCATCTTGCACAAATTGTCCTAATGAGTGTAAATCAGTTGAGAAGTTTCCACTTGCTGGGAAGTTTCCTTTTCCTTCTTTTCCTTCACTTTCACCAAATAGTTGTTTCCACCATTCCGCAACCATGTTCATTTGTGGTTCATATGAAATTAACATTTCTACATCTTTACCTTGGTTTTCTAAAATACGACGAGCTACAGCATATGCATATGCAATGTTTTTATCTAATGACGGATCTGCAAAATCATCATATGCTTTTTTAAGACCTGCCATTAATGCATCGATATCGATTCCTGCCATCGCAATTGGGAATAATCCTACTGGTGTAATAACAGAGAAACGTCCTCCAATATCATCAGGAATGACAAATGTTTCATATCCTTCTAAATCCGCAATTGTTTTTAATGTTCCACGAGCTTTATCTGTTGTAGCTACAATACGTTTAGAAGCTCCTTCTTTACCGTATTTTTCTTCCATAAATTGTTTTAATAAACGGAATGCTAAAGCTGTTTCTGTTGTTGTTCCTGATTTAGAAATAACATTTACTACAACTTCTTTATCTTTAATGTAGTTCATTACTTGTGAAATGTAAGTTGATGAGAATGTGTTTCCTAAGAAAATCATTTCTGGCTTTTTGTTTGCATATAAACCATTGATCATTTCTACTGCAGCACGAGCTCCTAAGTAGCTTCCTCCAATTCCACATACTACAACAACATCACAGCTATCTTTTAATGATGCCGCAACTTCTTTAATACGTGCAAATTCTTCTTTGTCATAGTTGTTTGGCCATTCTACCCAACCAACAAAGTCGTTTCCTTTACCTGTTTTGTTCATCAATGCTTCGTGACAAGCATTTACAGCACTTTGATAAGATGCAATATCTTCTTTTAATAATGCATGACTTAAATCAAGTTTCATCATAATGTTTCCTCTCCTTTATTTGATTGCTTCTTCAATCCAGAAAGCGAGCTTATTTGCTAATGTTGAAAATCCTAACACATTTTCTGGTAATTCATTGACAACATGACGCTTCCCGGTGATACGCTCAGGCTTTGATGCCGCCGCTTTTAACGACAACTTAAAATGATTAGTTTCTTCATCAATATCTAAAATTTTTACTTTAACGCGTTGATTCACACAAACATATAAATGTACATCGCGCACAAAGCGTTCAGAAATTTCAGAAATGTGAATTAGACCATTGTGTGATGTATCTAATGAAACGAAAGCTCCATAAGGTTTAATCCCCGTAATCACTCCATCTACAATTTCACCAACCATATAATGCATCATATCACCTCATTCCCACAATATTATATCACGTTCTCGACAAAATAAAAACCTTCTTTTTAATTCAATAGATTCTAATATAGAAACTATATCACTTTTATGCTATACTAATAAAGTAAAAATAAGGGGTGAACTGTAATGATATCATTTTTTTGTTTAAGTGCGGCCTTAATTTCAAACGCTATCGCACAAATTCTAAAACCAATCTTCCTATATATTCGTACAAAAAAAGTTGACATTCACCAATGTATCGCTTGTGGAGGCTTTCCTAGTTCTCATTCTTCTACCGTCACAGCTTTATCAACATCCGTTGGATTATTAGAAGGATTTGACTCTACATATTTTGCTATCACTTGTATCTTTAGTTTTATTGTTATTTATGATGCGATTAACGTTCGTTATTATGCTGGTAAAAATATCCAATTAACCAAACAATTAATTAGTGATTTAGAAGATATGCGTGGTTTAAAGTTTAATGATCCGATTTATCAAGAACGCATTAAAAGTGTTCTAGGGCATAAGTTTATTGAAGCCTTAGGTGGAACTATTTTAGGAATTGCAGTCGCTTTAATTTATTATTGGATTATGTTTTAATCCTTGTGGAGGAATCTCATGCAAATAGAAAAAGAAATTGTTAAAGTAATTAATAAAATTCGTCCTTACATTCAACGAGATGGTGGGGATGTCGAATTTGTACGTTTCGAAGATGGTATTGTCTTTGTCCGCATGCTTGGTGCTTGCCAAGGATGTTCTTCTGTCTATGATACATTAGAAGGTGGAATCGAAGCCATTTTATTAGATGAAGTTGCGGGCGTTAAAAAAGTTATGCTTGCTGATTAAAGTCACTTATGTGACTTTTTTTTTGAAAGGAGTTTCTATGCAGTTTATTTGTGATACTAAACTATTTCAGGACGCAATTGATATTCGTAATGAAGTATTTATTTATGAACAAGGCTTTCAAAATGAGTTCGATGAGCTCGATGATATCAGCCTACATTGTGTTTTATATGTTAATCATCAAGCGATTGGTGTGTGTCGTATTTATTACGATACTACACTTCATACCTATGTACTAGGAAGACTAGCGATCATCAAGAGTCATCGTCATTTAGGCTATGGTTCTCAGCTTATAATACATGCCCAACAGCTTATCAAAGAAAAAGGTGGCACTTCAATCCATCTACATTCACAATGTAAAGCTTTGGCGTTCTACCAACAGCTTGGCTTTCATGCATATGGAGAAATCGATTACGATGAAGCGTGTCCTCATCAATGGATGAAGAAAAGTATAAAATGAGCATCAACACAAGGTTGAATGCTCATTTTTTTAATATCCATGCTCTTCATTTACGAGTAATACATGTAAACGATCTTCGCGATCAAAATTGATTTTTACATATGCTGCACAAATTCTTTCATTACTACGGCAATCTTGACAGCTTCCTTTGATTACGCAAGGTGTATTACGATTTAAACGTACACAGTTGATTGGAGCCGCAATCGTTTGAATACGCGTTTTCGCAGCTTCCTCATCCTTCACAATTTTATTATATCCAGCTACAATGAAGACCTTCTTTGGCCCGAAAATCATTGCGGCAACACGATTACCATGTCCATCGACATTTATGATTTCACCATTCATCGTAATGGCATTTGCCGATGTTAAAAAATAATCGGCACTAAAAATACGACGATTCTTTGCTTCTGCTGTTTCACGATCTAAAACTTGATTATGGGTAATATAGTCGATATCACGTTGATTTAACATGTCAATAATACCACTATATTTCAATGTCATACTTCCACCATCACCAACATGTGCCCCATCTTCAATTTGTTCATTTAAAAAAGCTTTTACTTCTTCCATGGTCTCAAAGACATCAGTTTTGATATGATGATTTCTTAATTCCTTTGCACACGCTTCTAAATGAAGACGTCTAATTTTATTTGTGTGTTCCATATACTTTCTCCTGATATTGTTTACTTAATTCTTGATAATGCTTCGCATTTACTTTTATTTTCTCAATTTCGGCTAATGTTAGAGGTCGCAGTGGTTTCGCAGGAACTCCTGCATATAAATAACCCTCTTGTGTAATCATTCCTTCTTTTATCAATGCTCCAGCAGCTACCATCGTATGTGGTAATAGGTGTGCCCCATTTAAAATAATTGCCCCCATTCCAATTAAACATTCTGATTCAATCGTAGCCCCATGTACAATCGCTCCATGGCCAATTGTGACATTTTCCTTAATGATGACTTGGTATGGTTCATCGCAATGTAGGATACATCCATCTTGGATATTACTTCCCTTACCCACAATAATTTTACCACTATCACCTCTTAAGGTACTATGAAAGAATACCGATGCCTCATCATCAATTGTGACATCTCCTATCACATTCGCATCTTCTGCTACAAAAGCATCTGGATAAATCTTTGGTATTTTGTCCAAAAAAGGAATCTTCATGATTATCACCTTCCTTAACTATGATGATACACAAAAAAAGCGTTATTTTCAACGCTCTTTTTGTTTGTCTTTTTGATAATCTTCATAAAAATGTTGAAACGCCTGACATTGGCTACAATCATCCTGACAGTCTTGACATTTATCTTGCGATTTTGATTTCGTCAACCAAAACGCAAGCGCCATCGAAGCCAAGAAAATCAAACAAAGTATTAATTCCTTCATATTAAACTCCATTATGTATTACTTATTTTTTTAATCGTACTAAAGCTAGAATAGACTTTTACACCATCAACCTCGCGATAACAACGTACTTTATATTCATAAGTCGCTTTTTTGGCATTTTTATGAACATAGGTAAGGTTATTTGACTTTAAGGTAGTTAAGCGTTGAAATGATTTATTTCCTACTTTACGACAATATATTTGATAATAAGTAGCTCCACTCGATTTATTGATAGTTAGTTTAATTTGCGATGTTTTTTTAATAGAAAAAGTAGGTGTATCTAACTTTGTTTTAACGCGATAAGGTGCACTAAATTTACTAACCTGATTACCATCAATACATCGAACCTTATAATCATAAGCTTTTCCTGGCACTAATCCACTATCAATAAATTCATTTTGCGATGTACGTATTTGTTTACGATATGTTTTTGCGGTGGAAGAAGCACGATAAATATCATAATACTTAGCCCCTTTCACTGCTTGGTAACGCAAAGTAATAGAAGTAGGACTCATCTGTTTCCAAGAACGTATTTTACTTGGTAGAAGGGTTAACTTATGTGATACAACATCGGAAATATCACAGTTAGGTAACACGGTAACTGCCTTTATCTTAAAAGCGACATTACTATATTTCGGTAAATAACCTACGTAGTATTGTAATATGTGACAATCTACAATATCCATTAAATAAAACGGTTGGTTTGATTCCGATATATAGATTTCATAACCTTGTGCATCTTTATGCGCATCCCATGTTAATAAGACCTCATCCATATCAGTTTGGGTGATTTTTAGATTGTTTACGACACAAGGTGCTAATACCTCTACTGTAATTTCATCAAAAATCTGATGTTGTGTATTCATCATACGAATCGTTGTAGTTCCTGCTTTTATCGCCGTAATTCTTCCAGTCGAATCAACACTACAAAGCTTAGGATCATCACTGATAAATAAGATTTCCTGATTATAATAATCACTCATTTTTACTTTTAATTTAGAAGTCATCCCTTGATAAATGGATGTCCTTTCTTCGACAAAAGTAACCTGTTCACTACTTTTAAATAAATAGTCACTAAAGACATTCATATCTACCCTTGTAGTAATTCCTTCCACCCTTCCATCGCTTGTATATTGCCATCCTGAAGCACCTTGATAATATGCATTAGTAAAATTTAAGGATGGACCATATTCAGCCACCCAACTTGTAAGGGAATGAATATAAGCTGAATTCATATATGAGTTTAATAAAGCACGATAACTATACACATGCACCTTTTGATGATAACCAGCTGTTTCAAAAGCCTCCACAAAGGTTTTAACAATTTCATTATAAGTAGCTACACTTTTTGGTGGATTTCGTACGATACCATTATCATTCCATGAATCAAATTGTTCTAAGTCATAATAAATGGGAAATTTCAGATTCGATAAAT
The DNA here is from genome assembly GCA_036306885.1 of Longicatena sp. Lineage (GTDB taxonomy): Bacteria > Bacillota_I > Bacilli_A > Erysipelotrichales > Erysipelotrichaceae > JAXJYR01. The sequence goes on along the minus strand of JAXJYR010000001.1, from coordinate 3,610 downwards.
CATATTGACTTAATAACGCAATTAAATCCTTTGCTTCACGATATGCAAAATTAGCATCATATGCATAGGAATACAAATATAATCCATAAGGAATACCTAAACGATTACATTCTGACAAGTTTCGTTCAAAATAATTATCAATTCCACCAGCACCCCATCCAGCACGAATAATAATTCCATCTACTCCTGCCTTTTTCACTTGTTCAAAATCGATAAGCTGATTATGCTCAGAAATATCAATCACCATTTTTACATCTTCTCCATACATTTGTTGGTGATAACCATTATAAAAAGTTTTGATGCCATTACTTTGAGAAAAGTATGGCATCACATATGTACTTTTAGTAAAAGGAATATTACATGTATTTAACAATGGATCTTGATAACCACTATTGGAAACCTCAATATATTCTTGGGCAGTAACATAATCAATTTCATCATCACTTTTCCCATGAATTAACATCGCATAAGGAAAAATAGATAAGATGAGAAATAGTATTAATAAAATAATTAAAATTTTACGTTTCATATCTTTCTCCTAGCAACAACAAAAACATGGCATACAACTCAAACATTGTGAACAAATAATATATTGGCAACAACATGTCAGAGGGCTAAAAGAAGAGCTTCGATATGTATATGCTTGTTGGCTTGCATGTAATTGTGCATATAAATTACGATATTCTTGATTTTGTGGATCCATTTCACAAGCTTTCGCAATCGCGTCCTTAGCGGCAATAATATGGCCCATTCCATAGTTGGCAATACTAAAGAAATAATACCAATCAGCACGACGATCTTGAATCATTAGTAATTTTTGATAGGCACTTTGATACATTCGCATATTCAAGTCTTGAATAATTTGTTGGTATAAAGATGAATCTTGATAAGTGTTTTGATAAGTACTTTGCGAAAAAGAACTATGAGGATTGGCATTACGACTCATAATCATATCATAAGCGTTTTGTACCTCTTTAAACTTTGCTTCTGCATCTGGGTCTTTATTGACATCTGGGTGATATTTCTTTGCCAGTTTACGATATGCTTTTTTTATTTCGTCATCTGTGGCATTTCTAGGAATGCCTAATACATCATAAGGATCTCTCATCTTTTTCTCCCTTTCGTTTTTCATAAGTTCTTTGGTATGCTGTCCATACCCCTTTATATATAACATTTTCAATCATGTCTAGATGCTCAAACAATGGTAAGCGTGCAATTTGTTGTGCAGCATCCGCTATTAACATCGTCAGATTTTCTTTCATCCATGCTTCAAAATCATCTCTTGCTTCATAGCTAATTAGAGGATTAAAACGATTTCTTTTTTTATCTTCTTCTAAATCATCATAAGCATCCAAAAGATAAATAAATCGACCTAATTTATCACCGATTGCATATAAATAAGAATACCATTCATCCTTTTGATAAGCAAAAACCTCAGCTAAAAAAGCTCCAGACAAAGCACATAATGCATCTATATCAGTAGATTTTGAAGCTTCTAATTGATGGATTTCATTTAGTGCAGAAGCTATTTTCGTATATTTTTCTTGATAAAAGCTTGCTTTATCTTTAAAGCATGATTGAAAATAACGATAAGCTATTTTAGATTTAAATGATGGTTCATCTAAAACATCATCTTCTAATTTAAATAAGGTTAATAAGATGGTCATATCGGCAGCATAATCTAAATATTTACTATCGACAATCTCTTTTAATTGTAACGGATGTAGTACACAACGAATATTTCGAATTTCTTCCTTTCCTTCATATAAAGAAGTTAAAAGAATCGCTAAAAAGGTTAAATCATGATTCAGGGCAAGCCGTGGTATATTACCATATCTTTTTTTTATCGTATGACATAGCCCACAATAATAGCGTTGATATTGACTTTGATCTTGTTCGTTGTGCATTAAATAACCAAACATTATTTCACCTCAGTTTCATAGTTTAATCGTTTTTAGTAAAAAAAACAAGTGAACCTTTGCATTTCTTATGCTTTCACACAATTAGGCACATGATTTACATGTGCCTAAAAATTAACTTAAAATAAATTGATTATCTGCATAATCTAAATGTAATGTACCATCCTTCATCAAGCCTTCTTGTAACATATAACGAGCAACTTTGGTTTCAATGTTTCGTTGAATATAGCGCTTCATTGGACGAGCACCATAATGGGCATCGCTACCTTCTTTCACAATTGCTTGATATACGTTCGATGACACTTCTAATTTAATATCTTTTTGTGCCAAGCGTTGAACAAATTCATTCATGAATTTATGCGCAATTTGAATCATCATATCATCATCTAAAGCATTAAACACAACAATTTCATCAATACGATTAATAAATTCTGGTTTAAAATATTGTTTTAAAGCTTGATGATAATGTTCTTCTCTTTGTTCTTGATCAAAAGCAAATTGGGCACCTAAATTACTTGTCATAATTAAAATGGTATTTTTAAAGTCCACTGTTACTCCTTTAGAATCGGTAATACGTCCATCATCTAAAATTTGTAATAAGACATTAAACACATCAGGATGTGCCTTTTCCACTTCATCAAATAAGACAATTGAATATGGATTACGTCTTACAGCCTCTGATAATTGACCACCCTCTTCATATCCAACATATCCTGGAGGCGCTCCAATTAAACGTGAAACAGAATGTTTTTCCATATATTCACTCATATCAATACGAACAATATGGGCTTCACTATCAAATAGTTGACATGCTAAAGCACGCGCAATTTCGGTTTTCCCAACTCCAGTTGGACCTAAGAATAGAAAGCTTCCAATCGGACGATTTTCATCTTGAATCTGTGCTTTACTTCTTAAAATGGCATCACTAACTAATGTAATCGCATGATCTTGTCCAATTACCCGTTGACGTAACACTTCTTCTAGCTTTAATAGCTTCATACGTTCACTTTCCACTAGCTGTGAAACTTCTACACCACTCCAACGCGATACAATTTGGGCAATCAAATCTTGATTTACAATTTCTGATAATAATGCGTTTTCTTTCTCATTATCACGTGATTGTGCGATTAATTTTTCTAACTTAGGAATTACATCATATTGTAAACGAGCTGCGACATCATAACGTGCATCATTTTTCGCTTGTTCTAAATCAAGACGAGCACGTTCTAATTTGTTTTTTGCTTCTTTACTTTCCTCTACAAGGGCTTTTTCATCTTCCCAACGTGTATATAATACACTTCTTTCATCTTGTAAATGTTGTAATTCTGATTGAATATCATATAAACGTTGTTTCGATTTATCATCTTCTTCTTTTTTTAATGCTGTTTCTTCAATTTGTAATTGCATAATACGACGTTCTAGTTCATCTAGTTCTTGCGGCATTGACTCCATTTCAACACGTAGCGATGCACAAGCTTCATCAATTAAGTCAATCGCTTTGTCAGGTAAAAAACGATCAGTGATATAACGATTCGACATTGTTGCGGCCGCAATAATAGCTTCATCTAAAATCTTCACTCCGTGATAAGATTCAAAACGATCTTTTAAACCACGTAAAATAGAAATCGTTTCTTCCACCGTTGGCTCTGCAACCTGCACTTTTTGAAAACGTCGTTCTAAAGCAGCATCTT